>DASUPQ010000938.1 GCA_036280995.1 Actinomycetota bacterium
GCAGGGGCCCTGGGGTGGGTTGGGTGTCGGTGGATGAGCGCGACAACGACCCGGCGGTGCTGCTGGCCTACATCGCCGAGGCGTTGGATCGGGTCGAGCCGATCGACCCCAAGATGGTTCGCGGGCTGGCCGGACCGGGGGCCTCGATCGTGAGTGCGGTGTCCCGGTTGGCGGCGGCGATGGCGGCCATGACCCAACCGGTCGCCTTGGTCCTTGATCACCTGGACCAACTCAACAACCGGCAGTGCCTGGACGCGGTGGCCGACCTGGCGGCCGAGGTTCCCATCGGGTCGCAGCTGCTGGTGGCCTCCCGAGCCCGGCCGCCGCTGCCGGTGGGACTGCTGCGCACCCAGGGTCAGGTGGTCGAGATCGGGGTCCAAGAGCTGGCCATGGACCAGCAGGAGGCGGCCGCGCTGCTTGAGGGTGCCGGGGTCCAGCTGGCCGAGGCTGAGGTCAACGAACTCGTCGGGCGGACCGAGGGATGGCCGGTGGGGCTGCACCTGGCCGCGCAGGCGGTCAAGGCTGGCGGTCCTCGACGGCACAGCTGGGCCGGGCTCACCGGGAATGACCGGATCATGGCCGAGTACCTGTGGGCAGAGCTTCTGGTTCGCCTCCCCCGGAGAATGGTGTCGTTCCTGACCCGCACGGCGGTGCTTGACCGGATGTGCGGGCCGCTGTGCGACGCGGTCCTGGGCACGACTGGCTCAGCCGACCTGCTGGAGTCGCTGGCGGGGTCGAACCTGCTGGTGGTCCCGCTGGACCCGCGCCGCCGGTGGTACCGCTACCACCACCTGTTCGGCGAGCTGCTGCGGGCAGAACTGGAGCGTCGAGAACCCGAGCTGGTCCCCCAGCTGCACGGGCGGGCGGCCGTCTGGCATGAGGCCAACGGTCTGCCCGAGACCGCCATTGACCACGCCCAGGCCGCCGGGGACACCGATCGGGTTGCCCGGCTGGTGTGGAACCTGGCTATGCCCGCCTACGGGGCCGGACGGGTGGACACCACCCGTCGCTGGTTCGGCTGGTTCGAGGACCACGGCCTGGTTGGACGCTACCCGCCGGTGGCCGTGCTCGGGGCCTGGCTGCAGGCCCTGGTGGGCCAGCCGGCGGCGGCCGAACGCTGGGCCGATGCAGCCGAACAGGGGCCGGTTACCGGGACGCTGCCGGACGGCAGCACCGTCCAGAGCTACCGGGCGCTGCTGCGGGCGCTGTTGTGCCGCGACGGCCTGGACCGGATGCGAGCCGACACCCAGGCCGCCTTGAGCGAGTTGGGTCCGGGAAGCCAGTGGCGGCCCACGGCCCAGCTGCTGGAGGGGATCTGCTACCTGCTGGCTGGCGAGACCGACCGGGCCGACTCGGTCCTGATTCAAGCCGCCGAGGTCGCCACCGAAGCCCGGGCGCTGCCCGCGGCCGCGATCGCCCTGGCCGAGCGTTCCCTTGTCGCGATGCACCAACACGACTGGGAGCAGGCCGCCACCCACGCCGAGCAAGCCTACGCGGTGGTTCGGGCCGGGCAGTTGGACGACTATGTCGCCAGCGCCCTGGTCTATGCGGTGATGGCCCGGGTGGCCGTGCATCGGGGTGAGGTGCGGCGGGCCCAGGAACAGCTCGGGCGGGCCACTCGCCTGCGGCCGCTGCTCACCTACGCCCTGCCGTATTTCGCCGTCCAGACCCTGCTGCAGCTAACGCGCGCGTACCTGGCCATGGGTGATGCCGCCGGGGCCAGGACCGTCCTGCGGCAGGCTAGGGACGTCCTCCAGCTCCGGCCCGACCTGGGCATCCTCCCCAGCCAGGCCGACCAGTTGCGAGCAACGCTTGACATCGTACGCGGTAGGACCGGGGGGGTATCGTCGCTGACTAAGGCTGAGCTGCGGCTGGTGCCGCTGCTGTCGACCCATCTGTCGTTCCGGGAGATCAGCGAGCAATTGACCGTCTCGCCGCACACGGTCAAGACCCAGGCGATCTCGGTCTACCGCAAGCTCGGCGTCGCCTCCCGCAGCCAGGCCGTCCAGCGCGCCCAGAAGCTCGGCCTAGGCGGGTAGCCCTCGCCTGGACCGTCGCTTGGCTCAGCCCGCCCGAGAGGAAACGGCCGACGTCGGAGCGGTGGACCCGACCGCCCCGTCATGGTTGCCGGCGAATGCCGTGGAGTTGTGGACCCCGTGGGGGCACTTGGGTGTGGCAGCAAGCGTGGTGCTGCGTTAACTGTCGAGCATGCTGCTGGCGGGGTCGGGCTGGCAGGTGCTGACCACCTTGGCCACCGCAGTCACCAGGAACAGCTGCCCGATCAGCATCTCCAGGACGGCGAGGGTCTGCCCCGGGTTGGCGTCCGGGACCAGGTTGCCGTACCGGTCGTGGTCAGGGTGGTGAACGCGAAGAACGGGTCCTGGGGGGAAGGGCCCTCCCCTTGCGACCCGATGAACGGACCGGCCTGCAGCGCGTCCAGCGCCTGGTAGACGAACGCGAAGGACATCCCGACCATCAGGTAGGCGGCGATCGCGCCCAGCACGGTCTGGGTGTCCATCGTCCGCCGCAGCACCAGGCGGCGGACGATGATGGCCGAGCGCGGCCAGGTACAGCAGCCCGCTGATCACGGCCATGACTTC
>DASUPQ010000939.1 GCA_036280995.1 Actinomycetota bacterium
GGCCAAGCAGAGCAGTCTCGGTGATCGCCCGGCCGGCGGGCCCCGGCGGCGCAAGCGCGACGAACAGTGGTGCCTCTACCGGTAGTTCCAGGCCCCTCCCGTCAGGTTGCCAGGTCGGGTGCTGCGGAAGCCAGTCGGCCAGGGCGGCAGCCGCCTGGGCGGTCAGCTCGACAATGCGCCCCTCGCCCCAGGCCACCTTGAGCTGCACGGGCACTTGGCCGTCGGCGCTCCAAATGAGATCCCCGAGCTTCAGCGCGCACACCTCGCTGGGACGCAGGCCGACGTCGCCCAGGAGCCTCAGGACAGCCAGGTCGCGGACGCCGACCCGAGTCGCCAGGTCGGGCGTAAGCAATAGCCGCTCGTACTGGTCGGGTGAAATGGTCGCCAGCGGGGGCGCCTGCTGCCGAGAGGCGTGCAAGCTGGCCGCCAGCTCGGGGCGGCCGGCCTGGCGGACAAGTCGGCGCAGGGCGGTGCATTCCAGCCGCAGCGACGCCCACGATAGTCCCCGGCCACCGTGACCGCCGACCCTCGCCCGCAGAGCGATCCAGCGGGCGAGGACGTCGTCGCTGAGATCCCACCGGGTGGGGGGCCGGCCGAGCTCGTCGGCCAGCCAGTCGAGGAACTGCTGGGCGATGGCGGCGTAGTGCGCCCGGGTCCCTTGGCTTCGGCGGCGCCGGCCCGGCGCAGGGCGGTGGATGCCCTGCTCCTGGAGGGCCTGGATGTCGTACTGGATGGTTCGGCGGCTGACCCCGAACCGCTCAGCGAGGGCAGTGGTGGTGATCTCGGGTTCGTCCCGCCAGGCTTGGGCGATGGCGTCCCGGCGTTCGGTCGGCCTGGCTGGACGGTCGGATCGGGCCAGGTCAGACACGCTGGCAGGCACGCCGTCGAGGTCGGCAAGTGCGGCCACGGCGGCGGCCAGGGAATCACTCGTAGATGCCAGGTGGACGTTCGTCCCCTCCCCCAGCGTCTGGCCGCTGGCGGCAAGGTCCCCAGGCCTCGCCCTCATCTGTCGGTCGATGGCGCACGCATGGTAGTCCTCGACTGGTTCACAGCACCTCTCCATACGTGGCGATCGGCCGTTGCGGCGGCGGAGTGTACCGCTTGGCCAAGGTAGTGGGGTCGCCGGTATCGTTCGGGCTTACGGTGGAGCACGGTCTGACCGTCGCCACCGGGAAGATCCAGCTTGCCAGGGTTGGTCCGGATACCGCGACCCGTGAGTTACCTCCGGACCTGGATCGGCATCCCCCTGCCGGGTCCCCTCCCTAGGGGAACGGCTGAGGGGATGTGGCCTGGGCGGGGCATAACGCCCTGAGCGCGGCCGACACGATGACCCTGGCACCCTGCCGGGTGAACCTACCCTCGTCGTGGACCCGCTGCACCATCGCCTCCGGTGCCTGGCCGCCGTTCCTGACGGCATCACAGGTCCGTCCCGCCCATTTGTAGGCGTCGATGCCCCGGCGGTCCTGCGAGTTGCGGATCTCTTTCCGCCAGAGTTCACCGAACGCCTGCCCGGCCGCCTTGGAACTGGCCCAAGGCCGCACCCGTATACGGGCTTCGATGGTGGGAGGTGGCCCCGATGGCAGCAGTTCAGCGTTGGGAATGGCCTGCTGGCGGTCGCCGCCACCGCAGCTCGCCACCGCGAGGATCACCACGATGAGGACCGCGACGGTGGCCAGGGAGCGCGAGATCGCCCGCATTGCCCTCGTCGCTGGGGTATGCGGCATGCGCATGGGTCGCCTGGGCTGGCTCACGGCACGCTCCATGCCTGTGATTGCCATTGCTGGGGGCGGGAGTGTACCGCTCCTGCAAGACATCGGACTCGGCGACGGCGTTCGGGCCTAATGGTGGGCTGGTCGACCAGCCTCCTGACACGGTCGTCTGACCGCTTGCCTGGCGGCTTCCGTGATTCCGGCAGAATCGGGGGGATGACGCCATGAGCGGCATTGACGCATACTCTCCCGATACGGCCAGAACGATCGGTCCGACAAGGAGGGTTCCGTGGGTGCATCCAGGTGGGCGCGGCGACATCGTGAACGCGGGACGTTGCGGCTGCGCCTGGCGGCGCTGCTGGCGATCGTCGCGCTGGCCGCGGCCGGGTGCGGCGGGGACGACGACGGCGGCGGCGGCGGCTCGACCGGCACCACCCAGGCGGCATCGGCCTGCGCCGACCAGAAGCTGGCCAGCGCCGAGGACGTCACCCTGATCCTGGACTTCCTCCCCAACCCGGTCCACATCGCCATCTACCAGGGGCTGGCCACCGGGACCTACAAGGCCAACAACATCAACCTCAAGGTGCAGACGCCGACCTCGACCTCGGACACGCTGCGGCTGCTGGCCACCGACCGGGCCGACATCGGCATCGTGTCGCTGCTGGACTTCCTGACCTCCTACCAGCAGCAGCAGCCGATCACCGCCTTCATGGCCCTGGAGCAGCGGCCCCTGGGGTCGCTGCTGGCCCTGGAGAAGTCCGGCGTCACCTCCCCCAAGGACCTTGAGGGCAAGACCGTCGGCGTGACCGGGGTGCCCAGCGACCTGGCCGCGGTCAACTCGATGGTGTCCGACGCCGGCGGCGACCCGACCAAGGTCAAGACCGTGACCATCGGCTTCAACGCCGTCCAGAACCTGATCGGGGGCAAGGTCGACGCGGCCGTCGGGTTCTGGAACGCCGAGGGCGTGCAGCTCCAGGCGCAGGAGCCGACCAGGATCTTCAAGCTCGACGAGTTCGGCGCCCCGCCCTACCCGGAGCTGGTCGCCTTCACCCGCAACGAGACCGTCCAGGAGAACCCGGCGCTGATCTGCGCCTTCGTCAAGGCCACGGTGGAGGGCTACGCCTCGGCCACCGCCAACCCCGACCAGGCCCTCGACAACCTGACCAAGCAGGCCGAGGGGCTGGCCCTCTCGGACGCCAAGGCCCAGTACGAGGCGCTGAAGCCGGTCTACCAGGCCGACGCCCCGACCTACGGGGCGCTCAACCTGGCTGTCCTCGCCGACTACCTGACCTGGGCGAAGGAGGCGAAGATCCTGGACCTGTCGGACGACCCGTCGAAGTTCGCGACCGACCGGTTCACCGCCAGTGCATGATCGGCCCATCAGGCTCCGGGCCGAGGGCCTGGGCAAGCGGTTCGCGTCCCGCGACGGCGGCGTCCAGGCCCTGGACGGCCTCGACCTGGAGGTGTCCGACGGCGAGTTCGTGAGCGTCATCGGCCCCAGCGGCTGCGGCAAGTCGACCCTGTTCAACCTCCTGGCCGGCCTGGAGGAGCCGACGGCGGGCGCGCTGTGGCTGGACGGGGGCCGGGTCGACGCCGGCCGGCTGCTGGGACGGGTCGGCTACATGCCCCAGCGCGACCTGCTGATGCCCTGGCGCACGATCCTCGACAACACCATCCTCGGCCTGGAGGTGGCCGGCGTCGGGCGGGCCGAGGCCCGGCGCCGGGCCGGCGAGCTGTTCGACGAGTTCGGGCTGGCCGGGTTCGAGGGGAGCCGCCCGAGCGAGCTGTCGGGCGGGATGCGCCAGCGGGCGGCGCTGCTGCGCACCTTCCTGGCCGGCCGCGAGGTGATCCTGCTCGACGAGCCGTTCGGGGCGCTGGACTCCCTGACCCGGGCCGGCATGCAGCAGTGGCTGGTCCAGGTGTGGGAGGAGCACCGCAAGACCATCCTGCTCATCACCCACGACGTCGACGAGGCCCTGTTCCTGTCGGACCGGGTGTACGTGCTCACCCCCCGGCCCGGCCGGGTCGAGCTGGTCCTGGAGGTCGACCTGCCCCGGCCCCGGACCTACGAGCTGATCACCAGCGAGCCCTTCACCGAGCGCAAGCAGCTGCTGCTGGAGCACCTGGGCATGACCCTGCCGCCGAGGAAGGTCTCGTGAGCGTGCCGGCCAAGGCCGACCCGCGCACGGCGGCGCCGTTGCCGGAGGAGCCGCCGGCCCCCCGGGACCGGCGCCGGCGCGGGCTGGCCGGGCGGGTGCTGCCGCCGCTGCTGTTCAGCCTGGTCGTCCTGGGCGCCTGGCAGCTCTACACCGAGCTGGGCGACGTCAACCCGCTGCTGCTGCCCTCCCCCCTGGCGGTGGTCCAGTCGGTGGTGGACAACGCCGCCCTGTTCGCCGACAACGCCGTCGTCACCCTGCAGGAGATCCTGCTCGGGTTCGTCGGTGGGGCCGCCGCCGGGATCGGGCTGGCCGTGCTCCTCACCTACTCGCGGCTGGCCGAGCGGGCCGTGTACCCCTGGCTGGTCGCCTCCCAGATGATCCCGATCGTGGCCGTGGCCCCGATCCTGGTCGTCTGGTTCGGCTTCACCATCGTCCCCAAGGTGGTCGTGGTCGCCCTGGTCTGCTTCTTCCCGGTGGTGGTCAACACCATCGACGGGCTCAAGGCGGTCGACCCCGAGATGGTCCGCCTGATGCGCACCCTGGGCATGTCGCGGCCGCGGATCATGCGCAGCGTGCGGGTGCCGTCGGCCCTGCCGTACCTGTTCTCCGGGCTCAAGGTGGCCATGGCCCTGGCCGTGATCGGGGCCGTGTTCGGCGAGTGGGTCGGCTCCAGCGAGGGGCTCGGCTATCTGATGCTGGCCCTCAACAA
>DASUPQ010000940.1 GCA_036280995.1 Actinomycetota bacterium
GCCGTTCACCACGGCCTCGTAGAACCTGGCCGTGGCCGGCGTCATCCTCCCGGGTGACTGCGGGTACTCCATGACCGGCAAGCCCTCGCCTTCGAGGAGCTGGAGCGACCGCGCCCACCGGAACGGGTCGGCGGCGATCTCCAGCACCCGCCAGCGCCGGCACGCCGACCGGATCGCGTTCTCAACGTCGACGATGGGGACCTGGCCACCACCTCGGGCCCGTCGGGGATGCTCCTCGTGACGCATCTTGGGTGGCAGGGTGGCCCGCAGCGCGTCGCGGTGGAGGAAGTCGTCGAGGGCCGGGTTGGCGATCGTCCGGGCGGTCGCGCTTCCCGGCCCGCGCCGAGATGGCCTCGAACGTGTCGTCGGTGACGACGTGGAGCTCGTCGACGAGCTCCATGCTCGGGTCCCAGCCTTGCAGACTGCCCGGGTCAGCGGGTAGCGCCATGAACACGCTGTCGGACCGCGGCTCGAGGAGGTGGTCGGCGAAGATCTGGCCCCGGGCGGACAGGTCCTTGTCCAGCTCGACCATGCGCTTGGCGGTGCGGAAGATGATCCGGGCTTGCCGCTCGTCGGACGCGCTGCCAGGGGCGCAGTTTCAGCGGTGCCGCGCCCCGGTGCCCCTCTGGCACGGTCACGTACCGCTCAATGAAGGCGATAGCCCGGGCACCTCCACGGCGCGGCAGGCGCCGGAGGCTAAGCGGCGGGCGGTGACCTGACCCCCTTTGGCCCGGCCCTCATCGGCATATCCTGGCGCCATGGATGAGACCAACCCCGCAGCCGACGCCAACCGAGTCGCTGTCGAGTGCCTGACCCTGTGGCTGGGGCAGGACCGACAACGGGCAATCGACCATATCGCCGCCCTCGAAGCCGACCCGAGTGGGCCGGGTCCAACCAACCTCATCGTCGGCCTGCTCAACCTGAGTTCGTGGCTGGTGTTGACGTTCGCCAGTGCGCAGGGCGCCACAACCGACGACGAGCTTCGGGAGAAGGCTGGGGTCATCAACCGCGAGTTCTTGCGGCAGCTCTCCGAGTAGTCGGTAACTTCGGCGGGCGAGGGGTCGCGGGCCATCACTCTGCTCAGGACTCGGGCGGCGACGTGGGCCAGGTGGGCGGATCGGGCGGCGTTACATGACCTGCAGCGAACGACCAGCGGGCCATCGGGGCGGCCGCCGCGTGCGACCTCGCGAATGTGGTCGGCGGTGAGGTCGGCCGATGGGTGGGCGGGTCGGCGCTCCCGCCCGGGGCACCAGTCACCCACCATGGCACGATGGTCCGCCACGACCGTCTTCTGCGTTCGCGCTCGTAGGCGTCGGCATGGAGGCCGGGCCGTCGTGCTGCTTTGGCTCGGCTCTTGGCCAGGTCATGGCGGCGCTGGCAGTCAACGCAGCGGGTCTTGCCGCGTACCAGGGTCCGGTAGTCCAGGCAGGCCCGGAGCAGGGGGCGCGTCATCGGCGCTTGCGGCGGCGGAGGAGGGTGAGGAGGACCGGGGTGGGGCGCGCGGCTGTGCCTCCTCCACGCACGGCGACCACCCCGGCGCCTGCGTAGGCCGGCACGCTGACCACCACGATATGGTCCAGCTCCGCCCTGGTCCTGGTCACGCGCTGGCGGTCGGCCGACCATCGGCTACCCCCGGGCACTTCGGCGAAACCGATGCTCAAGCCCAGCGGTACGCCGTCGCGGGCCAGGACCTGGTTCCCGAGCAGGGTGTCCGAGACCCGCCAGGCGCCCCAGGCGGCATCCGCCCGCTCCTCCAGCTCGACCGTCACGCCGATGGGCAGGGTGCCGGTGTCTCGCGGGTGGGCAGGTCCGTCCTCACGAGCGCGGCGGCGTTGAACTTGACGGTCGTCGTGTTGGAGAGCAGGGCCTGGTCGAGGTGGAGACCACCTACCGGACTGACTGGCAGGATGCGCGACGGGCTGATCAAGCGCGGCGGTTACTGGTACTTCGTGCTGGATGAGCCGCGCGACCCGGCGACGGGCAAGCGGCGCCAGAAGTGGGTCAAGGGCGCCCGGACCCGCAAGGAGGCGGAAAGCGCCCGCGACGAGGCTAGAAACCGCAAGGGCAACCGGGGCGGCTGGAAGGCCCCGAGCAGGCTGCCGCTCGGGCCGGGACGTGGCTGCCGTCGGTGAAGGCCAAGGTGGCGCCGTCGACCTTCACCAGCTACCGCCAGAACATCACCCAAGTGGCCAACCGCATCGGCCACGTCCGACTGGACGCACTCGACCCGCAGACCCTGGATGCCCTGTACGCCGACCTGGAGGCCGGCGGGCTCGCCCGGTCGACAGTGCGGCTGCTCCACACTCAACTCCACCGAGCAATGGCCGATGCGGTCCACCGGGATCTGCGCCATGGCTGGCGACGATGCACTGGAGGCCTTGGAGCACCCGAAGGTGGTCGCCGAGCAGCTCGGCCACGCCTCGGTCCGGGTGACGCTGGACACCTACAGCCACGTGACGCCAGGCGTCCAGCGGGAAGCCGTCACCAGGTGGCCAGCCGCTTCCTCGCCGGCTGTCAGCAGCCTGTTGGCAAACGAGCCTGCCTCCGCTACGGGAGCAACGGAGGCAGGCTCATGACCAGCAGTAACGGACTGCGGGCGGCTAGATGTCGTAGTAGAGGTGGAACTCCCACGGGTGGGGGCGGAGGCGGACGGCGTCGACCTCGTGCTCGCGCTTGTAGGCGAGCCAGGTGTCGATCACGTCCTGGGTGAAGACGTCGCCCTCGAGCAGGAACTCGTGGTCGGCCTCGAGCGCGGCCAGGGCCTCGTCGAGGGAGCCGGGGACCTGGGGGACCTCGGCGAGCTCCTCGGGGGGCAGCTCGTAGAGGTCCTTGTCCAGCGGGCCGGCGGGCTCGATCTTGTTGCGGACCCCGTCGAGGCCGGCCATGAGCATGGCCGCGAACGCCAGGTAGGGGTTGCAGGAGGGGTCGGGGACCCGGAACTCGACCCGCTTGGCCTTGGGGCTGCGCGAGTAGAGGGGGATGCGCGCCGCGGCCGAGCGGTTGCGCTGGGAGTAGACCAGGTTGACCGGGGCCTCGTAGCCGGGCACCAGCCGCCGGTAGGAGTTGGTGGTCGGGTTGGTGAAGGCGGTCAGGGCGGGGGCGTGGGCCAGCAGCCCGCCGATGTACCAGCGGCCCAGGTCGGACAGCTGGGCGTAGCCGGACTCGTCGTAGAACAGCGGCACCCCGTCGGTCCACAGGCTCTGGTGGGTGTGCATGCCAGAGCCGTTGTCCTGGAAGATCGGCTTGGGCATGAAGGTGACGGTCTTGCCGTACTTGAGGGCCGTGTTCTTGATGATGTACTTGAACAGCATCAGCCGGTCGGCCGTCTGCAGCAGGGTGCCGAAGCGGATGTCGATCTCGGCCTGGCCGGCGGTGCCGACCTCGTGGTGCTGCACCTCGACCGGGATGCCGGCCGCCTCGAGGGCCAGGGCCATCTCCGAGCGCAGGTCCTGGTAGTGGTCGGTCGGCGGGACGGGGAAGTAGCCCTCCTTGTAGCGGGGCTTGTACCCGAGGTTGCGCCCGCCCTCCTCGGCGCCGGAGTTCCAGGCGCCCTCGATGGCGTCGACGTAGTAGAAGGCGGAGTGCTGGTCCTGGTCGAAGCGGACCGAGTCGAAGATGTAGAACTCGGCCTCCGGCCCCCAGTAGGAGAGCTGGGCGATGCCGGAGCCCTCAAGGTGCTTCTCGGCCTTGGCGGCGACGTGGCGGGGGTCGCGGGTGTAGGGCTCGCCGGTGACCGGGTCCTTGACGAAGCAGTTGAGGATCAGGGTCGGGTGGGTCCGGAACGGGTCCAGGACCGCGGTGGCCGGGTCCGGGACCAGGATCATGTCCGACTCCTGGATCTCCTGGAACCCCCGGATGGAGGAGCCGTCGAAGCCGAAGCCCTCGTCGAAGGTCTCCTCGGTCAGCTCGTGAGACGGGACCGAGAAGTGCTGCATCAGGCCGGGCAGGTCGGCGAACCGCAGGTCAACGATCTGGACCTCGTTGTCCCTGATCAGGTTGAGGACATCTCCGGGGGAGTCGGTCACAGGGTGTGCCTCCTTCACAGTTGGGCAGACGCGGGCGACGCTAGCAACCCGCGTTTGCGCGGCGGTTGCTGGTTTGTTTCGCCGGAGTTAACCAGAACCGGCGCCCGCTCAGACGCCCTTGGCGAAGTCGAACGGCCGGGCCCGGGGCGGGCCCAGGGAGGCGTCGAACCACTGCAGCACCGGTTCGCCGTGAGGGACGCTGGTGGCGTCGTCGACCGCCCGGGTGACCACCACCTCGTAGATCGTCGGCGGCCGCGGCTCGGCCGCCGACCGGACCTGCGCGTCCCCGTCCGCGTCGGGCCGGGCCGCCCCGGCCAGCGTCCACCCCGCCCAGTTGCGCAGGAACACCAGGTACCGCTCGTCCCCGGTGACCGGTTCCAGGCCCTCCAGGTCCACCACCGACAGCCAGGTCCCGGGCCGGTAGGAGAACCGCCCCCCGGCATCGGGGGGTGAGGGTGCCGCACGCCCGGCCGGAACCGGCGGCAGGCGGTAGGTGACGACGTCGGGGGCGGACAGGACGGCGGCGGCTTCGGCGGCATCTCGGTCCTGGTCGAAGGCGCGGACGGCGCGGAAGCCGAGCCAGACGAGGGCGACGGCCAGCAGCGCGAGCAGGACCAGGCGGGCGCGGGGCACGGTCAGGCGTCGGCGGTGGCCCAGGCGGGGAGCTGGCCGCGCTGCTTGCGGACGGCGGCCTTGTGCATCTCGCCGGCGTGGTAGCTGGAGCGGACCAGGGCCCCCGACTCCACGTGGGCGAACCCGAGGCCTTCGGCGTGGGCCTTGAGGCCGGCGAACTCCTCTGGGGGGACGAACCGCTGCAGGTTCAGGTGGGCCTTGGTGGGCTGCAGGTACTGGGTGACGGTGAGCAGCTCGACCCCGACCGAGCGCAGGTCGGCCATGGTCTGGAGGACCTCGTGGCGCTCCTCGCCCATGCCCAGGATCAGGTTCGACTTGGTCGCGCAGCCCTCCGGCAGCCACGCCCGGGCCCTGGCCAGCAGCTCCAGCGACCCGGCGTAGGTGAACCCGGGCCGGATCCGCTTGTACAGCCGGGGCACGGTCTCGACGTTGTGGCCGAGCACGTCCGGCTCGACCTCGGTGACCTGGCGCAGCGCCTCGGGCTGGCCGCGGAAGTCGGGGATCAGCACCTCGACGCCACACGAAGGCAGCAGCGCCCGCACCTGGCGGACCGACTCGGCGAACAGCCAGGCCCCGCCGTCGGGCAGGTCGTCGCGGGCCACCCCGGTGATGACCGCGAACCGCAGCCCCATGCGGCCGATGGCGTGGGCCACCCGGCGCGGCTCGTCGGTGTCGTAGCCCTCGGGCTTGCCGGAGTGGATCTGGCAGAACGGGCAGGCCCGGGTGCAGTGGTCCCCGCCGATCAGGAAGGTGGCCTCCCGGGCCTCCCAGCACTCGTAGATGTTGGGGCAGCCGGCCTGCTCGCAGACGGTGTTGAGCTGCTCGTCGCGGACCAGGCCCTTGAGCTCGCGGTAGTTCGGGCCCTGGGAGGCCTTCACCTTCAGCCAGGCCGGCTTGCGGGCGAAGGTCGCCCCGGTCGGCGGCGGCGCCGGGGTGCGGGGCAGCACCCCCAGGGTGCGGACCCCGGGCGGGATCACGGGCTCAGGCATGGACGGTCTCCGGGTCGTGCTCGGACGCCGGCAGGTCCAGGGTAGCGGGGTCGACCGCGACCGGGGTCCGCTCCAGGCGTCCGGCCAGGTGGCGCTCCATGGCCGGGAGGACCTCGGCCACCGGCACCTGGCGGCCGAGCAGGCTGGACAGCGAGCAGGCGGCCGCCTCGGGCATGCCGCAGGGCACGATCGCGTTGAAGAAGGCCAGGTCGGTGGCGCAGTTGAGCGCGAAGCCGTGGCTGGTCACCCCGCGCGAGACCCGCATGCCGATGGCGCCCAGCTTGGCGTCGCCCACCCAGACCCCGGTCAGGTCGCCCCGCTCGCCCCGCGCCTCCAGGCCGAAGCCGGCGGCCACGTCGACCAGGGCCTGCTCGACCCGCCCCACGAACCGCCAGACGTCGGGGCTGGGGTCGAGCAGGGTGATGGGGTAGCCGACGAGCTGGCCGGGGCCGTGGTAGGTGACCTGGCCGCCCCGGTCGCTGCGGACCACCTCGGCCCCCTGGGCGGCCAGCCAGGCCGGGTCGGCGAGCACGTCGGCGTCGCTGCCCCGTTTGCCGATGGTGTAGACGTGCGGGTGCTCCAGCAGCAGCACGGTGTCGGGGATGTCGCCGGCCGCCCGGCGCTCGACCAGGGCCCGCTGCCAGGCCCAGGCCCGCCGGTAGGGGACGGTCCCGGCCCGCACGGTCCACAGCTCGCGCATGGCCTACTCCCGTTCCAGGCCCAGGTCGCCTTCGAAGTCGGCCGCCTCCAGGACCTCCTTGACCTTGACCAGGAAGCGGGCGGCGTCGGCGCCGTCGATGATGCGGTGGTCGTAGGTGAGGATGCCGTACATCATGTGGCGGACCGCCACCACCTCGCCCAGGTCCGGGTCCTCGACCACCACCGGCCGCTTGACGATCGCCGGGGTGGCGAAGATGGCCGCGTTGGGCTGGTTGATGATGGGCGTGTCCCAGACCGCGCCCCGGCTGCCGGTGTTGGTCAGCGAGATGGTGGAGCCGGACAGCTCGCCGGGGTCGATCTTGCCGTCGCGGGTGCGGGCGGCGACGTCGGCGATGGCCTTGGCCAGGCCGGCCAGGTTCAGCGACTCGGCGTTCTTGATCACGGGGACGAACAGGCCCTTGGGGGTGTCCACGGCCACCCCCAGGTGCACGTCCTGGTAGACGTGGAGGTTGCCGTCCTCGTCCATGGCCGAGTTGACCGTCGGGTGCTCCCGGATGGCGGCGACCAGGGCGAGGACGGCGAAGGGCATGGGGGAGAGGGACACGCCCTCGCGCTGCTTGAACTCCTCCTTGGCCCGCTCGCGCAGGCGCATGACCCGGGTCATGTCGATCTCGACGGCGCTGGTCAGCTGGGCGCTGGTCTGGAGCGAGGCGACCATCCGCTCGGCGATCACCTTGCGCAGCCGGGTCGCGGGGACGACCTCCTCGCGCAGGCCCTTGGCCAGGGGCACGGCCACCCGGGGCGAGGCCGACGGGGCGGCCGCCGCCGCCTTGCCCTTGGGCTCGGCCCTGGCCGCCGCGGCCGGCTCCTTGCCGCGCTGCTGGACGAAGGCCTCGACGTCCTCGCGGCGCACCCGGCCCCCGGACCCGCTGCCCTGGACCTGGCTCAGGTCGACGTCGTGCTCGCGGGCCAGCCGCCGCACCAGCGGCGACACCCCGGCCGCGGCCTTGCCGTTCCCCTTGCCGTCGCCCTTCGCCTTGGCGGCCGGCTTGTCCTCCTTCGGCTTG
>DASUPQ010000941.1 GCA_036280995.1 Actinomycetota bacterium
GCTGACCGCGGTCTGGTTCAGCCCCAGCGCCCGCGCCAGCGACCGGGTCGACCAATGGGTGGCATCGGCGGGGGTGGTCTCCAGGGTGGTGACGATGACCCGTTCGATGTGCTCGTCGCTGAGCTTGCGAGGGGCGCCCGGACGGGGTTCGTCCACCAGTCCCTCCAGCCGGCGGGCCAGGAACCGCGAGCGCCACTTGATGACCGTGGACCGGGCCACCCCCAGGTGCTGGGCGACCTCGGTGTTGCTGCGACCTTCGGCGCAGGCCAGCACGATCCGGCAGCGCTCGGCCAGCGCCTGGCTGGAGGTCCGCCGCCTGGCCCAGCGCTCCAGGGTGGTGCGCTCCTCGTCGGTCAGCGCCAGCTCGGGGAGCTTGGGGCCTCGGCGGCGCGGTCGGATGTCAGCTGTGGCGTCCATCCCTAGACACAAACAAACCGTCCACGCACCAACGACTCAGGACACTAGCCGGGCTCGGTCACCTCCAGGCGCCCCACCCGCAGGCGCCCGATCTCCAGCTCGCCGACCCGCAGCTCGCGGATCACCGCCCGCCGGATCACCAGCCGCCCCACGGCCACCACCCCGAGCGCGACCGCCCCACCCGCCAGCGCCACCACGGCGGCGAACCCGACACTGGACGCCCCCGTGGCGTTCGCGCCGGTCGCGCTTGCGCCGGTCGCCTCCGCCGGGACGCCGGTGGGCTGCCGGTCGACGGATTCCCTGTCCTCTTGCATGTGCCAGCTCCCGCAGCTTGGCCGTCCTTCCGGCGGGGCAGTCTATAGGCTTGGCGTGGGACGGCCCGCGACGGGCCGGTCGTCCACGAGGAGGAGACCCAGGGAGTGGACCAGCCGCCGGAGCAGCCGCCGAAGCCGCAGCCGCAGCCGTGGGGCGGGCAGCCGTGGACGCGGCCACAGCCGCCGCGGGAGCCGCCGCCGCCGCGGGGGTGGGGGGAGCCGCCGGTGCCGCGGCAGCCGTGGGGGTACCGGCCGCCGCCGCCGCGCAAGGCGCCGCGCCCGCCGGGGGCGCCGCCGCCGTGGTACCGGCACCCGGTGGGGATGGTGCTGATCGGGGCGGTCGTGGTGATCGTGGCCGCCCTGATCCTCCCCGCGTTCCTCGTCGGCGGGCCCGACCCGGCGCCGTCGGTCACCACCGGGGGGTTCGGGGCGCCCTCGACGACGGCCGCGCCGGCGGCGCCGACCACCGCGGCCCAGCCGCCGACGGCCTCCGAGCAGCTCCGCCAGGCCGTCCAGGCCGAGCTGGGCGAGGCCGGCGAGGTCACCTCGGTGACGGCCCCGACCGGCGGCGACCAGGTCGCCGTCACCTGGGACATCCGCCGCGCCGGGAGCCAGGGCCTGACCGAGAACAACGCCCGCTTCGGGGTCATGCGCATCATGCGGGCCATCCAGCAGAGCCAGGTCGCCACCGCCGGCGACCCGCCGCGGGTCCGGCTGACCGGGCGCTACCAGCTCCCCGGCGCGGCCGCCCCGGTCACGGTGGTGCGGCTCCGCTTCGAGCCCGGGACCGTGGAGCGGGGCGACTTCGAGGACCGCAACTACCTGGACGCGTTCGAGCTGGCCGACGGCGCCGTCATCCACCCGTCGTTCCGGGGGTAGGTCCCGGTGGGCACTGGGCCGGCCGGGTCGCTGCGGCGCACGCTGCGGCGGTCGGCGCGCCGGCTGGCACGGCGGGTCGACCTCGGCCGGCTGGTCCGGCGGCGCAGCGAAGGGGCACCGCTGGGCCTGCGCACGGCCAAGACCACCCTGGCGGCGGTGATCTCCTGGGAGCTGGCCCTGCGCCTGCCCGGGTCGCAGCCGCCCGTGCTCGCGCCCCTGACCGCCCTGCTGGTCACCCAGCTCACCCTCGTCAAGACGATCACCGGCAGCCTCCAGCGGGTGGCCAGCGTGACCGCCGGGGTGCTGCTGGCGCTGCTCGTGGCCGACGTGCTCGGGCTGCACTGGTGGAGCGTCGGCCTGATCATCTTCGTCTCCCTGGCCATCGGCCAGGTCCTGAAGCTGGGCGCGCACCGGATCGAGGTCCCGATCAGCGCCCTGCTCGTCATGACCCTGGGCGGCACCACAGGGGTCGCCCGCACCCGGGTGCTGGAGACGCTGATCGGCGCCGCGGTCGGGGTGGTCGTCAACGCCGTCCTGGCCCCGCCCGTGTACATCCGGCCGGCCGGCGAGGCCATCTACGGGCTGGCCGACGACATGGCCCGGGTGCTGGAGGGCGTCGCCGCCGACCTCCGCGAGGGCTGGTCGGGCGAGGACGCCTACGAGCGGCTGCTGGAGGCGCGCCAGCTCGACGGCGAGATCGGCGAGACCAGGGAGGCGGTCGGCAAGGCCGAGGACAGCCTGCGCCTCAACCCCCGACGCCGGCTCGTCGGCGACCCCTCCGAGGAGCTGCAGGCCGCCATGACCACCCTGGAGCACTCGGCGATCCTGGTCAGAGGCCTGTGCCGTTCGTTGGTCGGCCTGGACACCCACACCGGCGGCCGCGGCCCCGACCCGGAGCTGCGGGCCGCCATCGGCCGCCTGCTGGCCGAGGTCGCCGACGCCGTCCGCACCTTCGGCGAGCACGTCGCGGCCAGCATCCCCGGCCCCCTGGCCAACCAGGCGCCGCTGCAGCGGGCCCTGGCCAGGGCCCGGGCCGGCCGCGACGACCTGGCCAAGGCCATGGCCACCGGCCCGCGCGATGAACCCGGAGCCTGGCAGGTCTACGGCCACCTGCTGGCCAACGTCGACCGCCTGCTCTCCGAGCTCGACCCCGAGGGCACCACCTGGCCAGGAACCAACCGCCCAGCCTGACTTC
>DASUPQ010000942.1 GCA_036280995.1 Actinomycetota bacterium
CGCCGAGCTGGTCCGAGAACTCGCCACCGAGGCGTTGGCATGCCGGGCGCGGCTGGCCCGGCTGGACCGCGACCTGGATCAGCTGCTGGCCCGCCACCCTGATGCGGCCCTCATCCGCAGCCTGCCCGGCATGGGGGCCACCTTGTGCGCCGAGTTCATCGCCCAGGCAGGCCCACTTGGCCGCTTCCGCTCCGCCGACGCCCTGGCCGCTGCTGCCGGGCTGGCCCCGGTGCTGCGCCAGTCGGGCAAGGTCCGCTTCAACCGGCGACCCAGCGGCGGCAGCAAAGCCCTCAAGCGGGTCTTCTACCAGTCGGCGTTCTGCTCGCTGCGCGCCCCCGACAGCAAGGCCTTCTACGCCCGCAAACGACGCGAGGGCAAAGCCCACCACCAGGCCGTCATCGCCCTGGCCCGCCGACGCATCGACGTGCTCTGGGCCATGCTCCACACCCGCCAGGCCTACCAGCCCGGCCGCACCAGGGCAGCTTGACTCACGCATTAGGCTGCACCACGCTGAGTGGCCACCGGATCAGTATGAGATGGCCGCCGCAGGCGGCGCGGACCGAAGGTCCGCCAAGAACGCGGACAGGCCGATGAATCAATCGCGCGAAGCGCACCACCCCGGCCTGGCCGCTCCACTCCCCCTACGGGGCATGACCCGCACGAACCCGTCGCGTGAGTCCAGAGGGGGTACGCGACCGCTCCGCGTAGGGACTAGCGTAGGGTCCAACCCGCCCCTGCCACGGCTGACCATGGCGAGACCGGCGGGCTGCGGAGCTTGCCAGCGAAGCAGCACGCGCCGAAGGCGCATCCCCTATCCCGCCATGACCATGGCCGGCAGCTGGCTGCCACGGCCGCCCCCCAGGTGCGCATCCGGTTGGGCAGGAAGGGGCGAGAGGAGGAGTTCGGTCGCACCGTTGAGGCCCTGCATTGGTTGAAGGTTAGGCGGCGGCGCGGAAGCGGATCCGGGCCTGGTCGGCCAGGTTGGCGACCCGCTCTGGTCCCAGCATCGGCGGGAGGCCGCCAAGCAGGCTTGGCAGGCGCCGGGCTGCCACGACCGGCACCCCGTCGGTGACCACCTTGCCCCAGGGAACCTGGGCGCCATGGATGGCCACGATCGGCACCACCACCACGCCCGGGTCAGGCAGGACCTGGGCGGCCTGGTCGGCCTCGAACGACACCGCGCGCAGGGTGGGGGCGAGGGGATGACGGCCATGCCACAGCCGCCCCGATGGGTCGAGCTGGAGGCGGCCGCGATACTGCTTGGAGTCGATCACGAACACCCCACCGGGGCCGATGGCCAGGTGATCGAGATTGGCTCGGCTGCTGGGGACGGCCAGGTCGTGCAGGACCGCCCAGCCGTGCCGCTCCAGCGGGTCGAGCAGCCGGGCGGTGCGTCGCTCCCCGGCCGCGCCCTGCCGCCAGGCGCGGGCGTCGCGGCTGGGCCGGAACCGCAACGCCCACCCGGCCACGATGGCCGCGACCCCGGCGGGTGCCAGCCCCAACCGGGGTGCGAGCAGGCTGCCAAGCACTCCCCCACCGGCACCGATGCCAAGGGTGGCGGCCATCCGCCAGGGCAGGGTCCGGGTCCAGGCCGCCCACTCAGCCGCTCGGGCCCGCCGCCAGGTCGCCTGAGCGGACCCGCCCGGCTGGCCCACGCTGGCCCGCACCCGCACCGCCACCACCGGCCGATCGGCGCTGGTCCCGGCCAGGAGTTCGTCGGGGTCGTCGCCGAGGTGGGCGAGGATGGCCTGGAGGTCGGCCTGGCTGAGCGGCCGCACGGAACCGCTGGGCCGGTCGGCGTTGTCGTCGAAGGGCCACGCTCGAGAATTGGCCATCAGGGTGCTCCTTCCTGGTGATGCTAGCCGGCGGCCCGCTCCGGGCCTCGCCGGCCACGCTGCTGGTGAGGTCGCGGCTGGCCGGGGCGCTCGCCGGTCGACTGGCGCTCGTGGGTGCGGTCGGTGACGCGCTGCTTGGCGTGGACCCGCTCGATGGCCGTGCGGACTCGCTGCCGGTCGGCTCGCTGGGTGGGATCGCGGGGCTCGGGGCCCAGGGCCTGGTCGGGGTCGGTGATCTGGTAGCTGCGACGGTAGTGCTCGATCTCGGCGGCGGCCTGGCGCCAGGCCCGCCGGCCCCGGGTTGACTCGGGCACCGGCCCCAAGTCCTCGAGGACATAGCCGGGCCGGTCGG
>DASUPQ010000943.1 GCA_036280995.1 Actinomycetota bacterium
GCCTGGAGGCGGCGGCCCGGGAGCGGACCGGCCCCTACGGCGGAGCCAGCCCGCGCGAGCTGGCCGCGCTGGTGGCCGGGGTCGAGCCGTTCCCCGAGGAGGGGGCCGGGCTGGCCGCCGCCCTGGACGGCCTCGGCCGCCTCAGCCTCGCCCACGGCGTCGACCCGGGCCACCCGGCCTGCGCGGCCCACCTCCACTGCCAGCCCCTGGCCGCCGCGGTGGCCGCCGACGCCCTGGTCAGCGCCACCAACCAGTCGCTCGACTCCTGGGATCAGGGGCCGGTCGCCACCCACCTCGAGCAGCGGCTGGTGGCCGGGCTGGCGGCCCGGGTCGGTTGGGACCCGGAGGTGGCCGGCGGGGTCGTGACCAGCGGCGGCACCCAGTCCAACCTCATGGGGCTGCTGCTGGCCCGCGACGCCGCCGCCGCCCGGTCGGGCCGGGAGGTGGCCGCCGACGGGCTCGGCCCGGACGCCGGGCGCTGGCGGGTCCTCTGCTCGGAGCTGGCCCACTTCTCCGTGACCCGGTCGGCGGCCCTGCTGGGCCTGGGCGGCCGGGCCGTCCTGCCCCTCGGCGTGGACTCCGACCGGCGCCTGCGCCCGGACGAGCTCGACCGGGCCCTGGACCGGATGGATGCCACCGGCCAGGTCCCGGTGGCCCTGGTGGCCACCGCCGGCACCACCGACTTCGGCAGCATCGACCCCCTCCCGGCCCTGGCCGCGCGGGCCCGAGCGGCCGGCCTGTGGCTGCACGTCGACGCCGCCTGGGGCGGCGGGCTGCTGTTCAGCGACCGCCACCGCGGCCTGCTGGCCGGCATCGAGGCGGCCGACTCGGTGGCCGTCGACCTCCACAAGCTGCTGTGGCAGCCGGCCGCCTGCGGCGCCTTCCTGGTCCGCGACCAGGGCCTGCTGGCCCCCCTGGAGGTGACCGTCCCCTACCTCAACTCCGGCCTCCCGCCGGGCGCGGCCGAGGAGTGGGCGATGCCGCACCTGGTCGGCCGGTCGCTGGCCACCACCCGCCGCTTCGCCGCCCTCACCCCCCTGCTGAGCCTCCAGGCGCTGGGCCGGCGGGCCATCGGGGAGCTGGTCGACCGCACCCTGGAGCTGGCCGTCTGCGCCGCCGACGCCGTCGCGGCCGAGCCGCGCCTGGCCCTGACGGCCCGGCCCGTGCTCGGGTCGGTGGTGTTCCGCTACCTCCCCGACCCCGACGACCCGCAGCGGTCGGACCGGGTCAACGAGGCCATCCGGCTCCACCTGCTGGCGACCGGGCAGGCGGTCGTCGGCCGCACCGAGGTCGCCGGCCGCACCCACCTCAAGCTGACCCTGGTCAACCCCACCGCCACCGAGGCCGACGTGGCCGCGCTCGTCGCCCTGGTCGCGCGGGCCGGCACCGGCCTCGACCAGACCCGCCAGCCCTGAAGGACGAGCCATGCCCACCACCACCGCCGTCGAGCCGGCGCCGGCCCGCCTGGTCCGGCGGCGGGTCACCTGCTGCCTCAACTACACGGTGGCCGCCGGGCCGTGCGCGACCTGCCCGCTGCTCCCACCGGCCGAGACCCGCCAGCGCCTGGCGGCCCCGTAGCCCGCCGGTCAGCCGCCGCCGTCGAGGCGGTCGAGGGCGGCCCGGAGGAAAACGTCGCGGCGGTCGAGGAGCAGCTCCCGGGTGAGGTCGGGGCGGCCCTGGCCGGCGATGGCCCCCGGGAACCAGCCCATGTCCGGCGGCGTGCTCAGGGCGGCCACCACGTCCCAGTGGGCCACCTCCGCCGCGGGCCGGCCGGCCACCTCCTCCCAGCCGGCCAGGACGTCGCCGGCCGCCTCGGGGCCGAAGCAGAGGGCGGCGTCGCAGCGCAGCGAGCCGAGGTCGACCCCGGGCGGCCCGGCGCCGGCGCAGTCCCAGTCGATCAGGCCGGTGAGCGTGTCCCCGTCCCAGAGGGCGTTGCCCTGCCAGAGGTCGCCGTGGACGAACACCTCCGGCGTCCCGGGCGGCGGGGTCGCCACCCGCTCCTCGGCCTCCAGCAGCAGGGGCCGCGGCGGCCCCTGGCGGCGCA
>DASUPQ010000944.1 GCA_036280995.1 Actinomycetota bacterium
CGCGGTCGCCCCGCTCGATCGCGTCGAAGATCGGCTGGTGCTCCAGGTAGGAGGGGCCGGTCTCGCCGGCGGCCTCGATCACCCGGCGGATCCAGACCCGCAGCAGGGCGCGCACGCCGTTGAGCATGTCGTTCAGGACCACGTTGCCGGCCGCCTCGGCCACCCGCAGGTGGAAGCCGACGTCGGCCTCGACGAAGCGGACCGGGTCGTCGCTCGACGCCCGCATCGTCTCCAGCAGCCCGCGCAGGTCGTCGAGGGCCTTGTCGTCGCGGCGCTCGGCGGCCAGCCCGGCCACCACCACCTCGAGATGGGCGCGGGCCTCGACCAGGTCGAGGGCCGGCCGCTCGCCGAGCAGCAGGCCCCACTCGATCACCTGTGGCAGCAGCTCGGAGTCGGTCCGCTTCAGGTAGGTGCCGTCGCCCTGGCGCACCTCGAGCAGGCCGAGCAGGTGCAGTGACTTGAGCGCCTCCCGGACCAGCGAGCGGCCGACGCCGAGGGACTCGGCCAGGCGGCGCTCGGAGGGGATCCGCTCCCCGGGCTCGACCTCTCCGGACAGGAAGTAGTCGAGCAGCCGGCGCGCGATCTCCATCGTGAGCGTCTCGCGCGAGCTGAGGTCGATTCTGGGTAGACCGGTCGACATGGTGTTCGTATCGTACGCGGTTTGGCCCGCCGGTCGAGTGGTTGACAGGTCGACCAATTCACCGGCACCATGGCCGCCCGCCACCCGGACCGGCCGAACGGAGGTGCGACATGACCGCAGACCCGCGACGCTACCGGCTCGGCGTCCTCGAAGGCGACGGCATCGGCCCGGAGATCGTGCCCGCGGCCGTGCGGGTGGTGGACGCGGCCACGGCGGCCGTCGCCGGCCGGCCGACGGTCGACTGGGTGCCGCTGCCGCTGGGCGCCGCCGCCATCGACGAGTACGGCGCCGCCGTCCCCGACAAGACCCTCCGGGCCCTGGCCGAGCTGGACGGCTGGCTGCTCGGGCCCCATGACAGCGCCAGCTACCCCGAGCCCCACCGCTCGGCCCTCAATCCCAGCGGCACCATCCGCAAGCACTTCGACCTGTTCGCCAACATCCGCCCGGCCAGGGGCTTCGAGGGCGCCCGGGCCATCTCTCCCGACACGGATCTCATCATCGTGCGCGAGAACACCCAGGGCTTCTACGCCGACCGCAGCACCTACGCCGGCACCGGCGAGTTCATGCCGTCCCCGGACGTGGCCATCGCCCTCGGCATCGTCACCCGGCCGGCCGTCGAGCGGATCGCCGAGGTCGCCTGCGACCTGGCCGCCCGCCGCCGCAAGCACCTGACCATCGTCCACAAGGCCAATGTGCTCAAGCTGACCACCGGGCTGTTCCGCGACGTGTGCCGCGAGGTCGCGGCCGGCTACCCGGACGTGACCGTTGACGACTTCCACATCGACGCCATGACCGTGCACCTGGTGCGGCGCTCGCCCGACTTCGACGTGCTGGTCACCGAGAACATGATGGGCGACATCCTCTCCGACCTGGCCGGTGAGATCGCCGGATCGCTCGGCATCGCCCCCTCGATCAACGCCTCGGCCGACCTGGCCATGGCCCAGGCCGCCCACGGCTCGGCCCCCGACATCGCCGGGCGCGACCTGGCCAACCCGATCGCGATGATCAGCTCCAGCGCGATGCTGCTGGAGTGGCTGGGTGCCCGCCACGACGACGAGGCGGCCACCCGGGCCGCGGCCCTGGTCACCCAGGCCGTGACCGACACCGTCAAGGGCGGCGTCGCCACCCCCGACCTCGGCGGCACGGTCTCGACCAGCGGGTTCGCCGCGGCCGTGGTCGAGGCCATCGGGCGGCGCTGACGGGCGGCGTCGTGGCTCCCGGCGACGGCCCCACCGTGGCGCTGATCCACGCCACCCCGGCCGCCATGGCCCCGGCCGTGGCCGCCTTCGGCGAGCGGTTCCCCGAGGCCGGCCTCTGGCACCTGCTTGACGACCGGCTGGTCAGCGACGCCGAGCGGGCCGGCGGGCTGGTGCCCCCGCTGCGCCGGCGGATGCTATCGCTGATCGGGCACGCGGTCGCCGGCGGGGCCGACGGGGTGCTGCTGACCTGCTCCATGTACGGCCCCGTGGCCCGCCTGGCGGCGCAGCTCTGGGACCGCCCGGTGGCCGGGTCGGACGAGGCGATGTACGAGCGCGTGGCCGCCGAGCGACCGGCCAGGGTCGCCGTGCTCGGCTCCCTGGAGACGGCCGTTGCCGACTCGGCGGACCGCCTCCGCGGGGCCCTGGCCGACGGCGGGCCGGCCGAGGCCGGCGGCCGGGGGTCCGGCCTCGGCACCGAGGTGGTGGGGGTGCTGTGCCCGGGCGCGGCCGCGGCCGCCTCGGCCGGCGACGGGGCCGCCCTGCTCGCCTCGCTGCGGTCGGCGGCCGAGCCGCTGGCCGGCGAGGTCGACCTGTTCCTGCTCGGCCAGTACTCGCTCACCCCCGCCCGCGCCGGGCTCCAGGCGGCGCTACGGGTCCCCGTGTGGAGTCCGCCCCATGTCGCCGCCGACGTCCTGGCCCGCCGGCTGCACCCGGCCGGACCATGACCACCGGGGACGTCCTGGGCGGCCGGCTCGGCTGCGTCGCCGACGACTACACCGGCGGGACCGACGTGGCCAGCGCCCTGCGCCGGCAGGGGCTGCGGACCCTGCTGCTGTTCGGCCCGCCGCGCCCGGACTGGGCCGCCGCCGACGCCGACGCCGTGGTGGTCGCCCTGAAGAGCCGCAACCTGCCGCCGGCCGAGGCCGTCGCCGTCTCCCTGGCCGCCCAGCGGTGGCTGCGCGAGCAGGGCATCGGGCGGCTGTTCTTCAAGTACTGCTCGACCTTCGACTCCACCGACGACGGCAACATCGGCCCGGTCGCCGACGCCCTCCTGGACGCGGCCGGGTCGCGGTTCACGGTCGTCTGCCCGACCTCGCCCGAGCACGGCCGCACCGTCCACCAGGGCCACCTGTTCGTCGGGGACCGGCTGCTGTCGGAGTCCTCCATGCGCCACCACCCCCTAACCCCCATGACCGACCCCGACCTGGTCCGGGTCCTTGGCCGCCAGACCCCCCACCGGGTCGCCCTGGTCGGATCCGAGGTCGTCCGCCAGGGCCCGGCCGCGGTGGCCGCCGCGTTCGCCGACCTGCGCGGCCAGGGAGCGCGGTTCGCGGTCACCGACGCCACCACCGACGACGACCTCGCCACCATCGCCGCCGCCTCCCGCGACCTCCCCGTGGTGACCGGCGCCGCCGGCCTGGTCCGCCTCCTGGGCGCCAGGGCGCACGAAACCCTCACCACCCGGCGCGAGGCCCCCCAGAGGAGGAGCGTAGCCGACCGCGAGATTTCGGGCGAACGCCTGTCCACAGCCCCGGCGACCGGGGCCGCCGAGGCGAGGGCCGCCGAGGCCGGGGACAGGGGCGTGGAGGGTGAGCGGTTGCCTGAGGGGCCGGTGCTGATCCTGGCCGGGAGCTCGTCGGCGGCGACCCTGGACCAGGTGGCGCGGGCGCGGGAGCGGTTCCCGGCGTACCGGCTCGATCCGGCGGCCGATGCCGACCCGGGCGACCTCCGGGCCAAGGCCGTGGACTGGATGGGCCGGCACCTGGAGGGCGGGACCGTGCTGGTGTATGCCTCGGCCCCGGCGTCGGAGCGGGAGCGGGCCGCGCCCGGGGCGGCCAAGGCGATCGAGCTGACCATGGCCGAGCTGGCCCGGGCCGCCGTCGGCCGGGGGGTGCGCCGGATCGTGGTCGCGGGCGGGGAGACCTCCGGGGCCGTGGTCGACGGGCTCGGCATCGACCGGGTGGTGGTCGCCCGTGAGGAGGACCTCGGCGTCCCCTGGCTGGTCACGACCGGCCCGGCGCCGCTGGCCCTGCTGCTCAAGTCGGGTAACTTCGGCCGCCCCGACCTGCTGGTCCGGGCCGCGGCGGCGCGCTGATGGTCCGCGAGGAGCTGGTC
>DASUPQ010000945.1 GCA_036280995.1 Actinomycetota bacterium
CTCGGGGTGAGCGCCCGGACCATCCGACGCGACATGGAGCGGCTCCGTGACCTGGGCTACCCGGTGCACTCGACCCGGGGGCTGGCCGGCTACCGGCTCGGGGCGGGAGCGGCCCTGCCTCCGCTGCTGCTGGATGACGACGAGGCCGTGGCGGTGGCGGTGGGGCTCCGCACGGCCGCCGCCGGCGTGAGCGGCATCGAGGAGGCCTCCCTTGGTGCCCTGGCCAAGCTGGAGCAGCTGCTGCCCACCCGGCTGCGCCGGCGGGTCAACGCCGTGCAGGTGTCCACGCTGCCGATGCCTGGCGACGGCCCCGGTCCCCGCGTGGACCCGGCCGTGCTGGTCGTGCTGGCCGCCGCCTGCCGTGACCGCGAGCGGCTGCGCCTGGCCTATCGCGACCACCAGGGCTCGGTGAGCCGGCGCGCCGTTGAGCCCTACCGGCTGGTGAGCTGGGGGCGGCGCTGGTACCTGGTGACCTGGGACCTGGACGGGGAGGGCTGGCGGATCCTCCGGGTCGACCGGGTGGAGCCGGCCACGGTGACACCGACCGGCCAGCGGTTCGCCCCGCGGGAGCTGCCGGAGGGCGGCGACCTGGCCGCCTACGTCTCCCGGCGGGTGTCGGCCGCCGCCTGGCGCTACCACGCCAGCGTCCGGGTCCACGCGCCAGCCGGGCAGATCCGGCGACAGGTCCCGGCGGCGGCCGGCGTCGTGGAGGCGGTCGACGCGGGGACCTGCCTGCTGCACACCGGCGCCGACACCCTCCAGACGCTGGCCGTCTACCTGGGCATGCTGGGTGCCGACTTCCAGGTCGATGCGCCGCCCGAGCTGGTCGCGCACCTCCGCGACCTGGCCGGCCGCTACCGCCGAGCCACCGTCCGGGACGAGACCGAGAGTGGCCCGTGATCCCGCCGCACGCCGCGGCGGGACGGGCGCCTGGCCGTTGAGCCGGCGGGCGGTCAGGCGAGGTGCTGCCCGAACCAGTCGAGGACCTTGTCGTAGGCCTCGGTGGCCGCGGTCTCGTTGTAGCGGGCGCCGGTGTCGTTGAAGAAGGCGTGGCCGGCGCCCTCGTAGGTGACGATCTCGTGGGTCAGCCCGGCCTGCTCGAGCGCGGCCGTGGCCGCGTCACGGGTGGCGTTCACCCGGTCGTCCTGCTCGGCATAGACGCCGAGCACGGCCGCGTTGGGCGAGCCGGAGAAGTCGGCGCCGTCGGGGAGCGGCCCGTAGAACGGCGCGGCCGCGGCCAGGCGCGGCTCGCCCGAGGCCACCAGCAGCCAGGTCATGCCGCCGCCGAAGCAGAACCCGATGGCGCCCAGCTTCTGTCCGGGCGCCCGCCGCTCCAGCTCGTCCAGGCCGGCCCGCATGTCGGCAACGAACCGCTCCTGGGGGGCGCTGGAGAGCGCGGCCATCGCCTCGGCCTCGCCGCCGAGGGCGGCGGTCCCGCCCTCGGCCGAGAGCAGGTCGATGGCCAGGGCCGAGTAGCCGCTGGCGGCCAGCCGGCCGGCGACCGAGCGGATGTGGTCGGTGAGACCGCGGTTCTCGTGGATGACCAGCACCGCCCCGCGCGGCTGGTCGGCCGCCGCCCAGGCGCCCCGGACGGTCCGCCCCTCCGGGCCGGGGAAGGTGATCTCCTCGGTCTCCATCGCCGGGGTCGGGGGCGCGGCCGCCTCGCCAGCGCCGGTGGTGGTGGACGAGACCGGCTCGCCGTCGCCGCCGCAGGCGGCCAGCAGCGCCGAGGCCGCCGGCACGCCCAGCCCGAGCAGGGCGAGCCGCCGCAGCGCCTCCCGCCGCGAGTACAGCCCGTCGGCATGGTCGATCGCCACCTCTTCGGCCAGGTACCGCTCAAACGCCATCGCCGCCTCCTCAGAGCACGCGCTCTGTCCCACCCACCACGGTGAACGGTTCGTTCACCGTAAACGGTCACCAAGGGTTGTGCAGCCAGGCGGCGGACCTCCTGCCGGTTGATCACACGCGCGCCTCGTTTGCGTCTCGGCCGTACCGATCGGCGTGTCTCTGACGCTTCCTACCGAGAGTGTCTATTTCACCTGGGCGGGGGGCCATGCCAGATCGTTGGGTCAATCCTCAGGGCTGGGGGCCGCCTCAGGCCTCACGGCCGCAATCGGCGTCGGATTGGGGGGCGCCACCGCCACGACGGCCCCAGAACGGGGGTCCTTGGTGGCGCCGCTGGTATGTGGTCCTTGCGGCTGCACTGGTGCTCCTCGGGGCGGTCGCGCTCGGCGACGAGGACGAGACCAGCCTGACGGCCAGCCGGTCGGCGGCGTCGCCGACCACCACCCAGCCCTTGGCGACCGTGACCACGACCCCGCCGGCCACGTCGACGTCACCGCCGACGACCATCCCGGCGGTCGAGGTCCCGGACCTGGTCGGCATGCGGCTGGCGACGGCCAAGGGCGCCCTCGCCGACCTGGGGCTCAGGGGAACGGTCAGGTACCGGACAACGGCCCGCCAACCCGCGGGGACCGTGATCTCCCAGTCCCGCCGGACGGCGTCCGGGGTCCGTCCCGGCAGCCGGATCACCCTGGTGGTGGCCAAGGCGCCACCGCCGCCACCGACGACCGCGCCGCCGCCACCGACGACCGCCCCGCGGCCGGACTGCGACCCGTCCTACCCCGACGTCTGCCTCGACCCCGACGCCGCGGACTACGACTGCGCGGGCGGTTCGGGCGACGGGCCCGAGTACGTCGACGGCCCGGTCCGCGTGCGTCCCCCCGGACCCGTTCGACCTGGACCGGGAGGGCGACGGCTGGGGCTGCGAATCCGGCTGAGCGACGCCT
>DASUPQ010000946.1 GCA_036280995.1 Actinomycetota bacterium
AGTCCTGGCGCTCGTTCCTGGTACGGGTCGACGTCCCCGGGATCAACACAGGCGATCTTGAGGTCGCCTTCGCCGGGGGGCTGCTGGTGGTCAGCGGTGCCCGCTACCTCACCGCCGGCCCGGACGGGGAGCGGTTCCACCGGCTGGAGCGCCACGCCGGCTCGTTCCGCCGGGCGGTCGCACTGCCCACGGCGGCCACCGCAGAGATGGTCCATGCCAGCGTCGAGGACGGCGTCCTCACCGTCGTCGTGCCCAAGCTCGCCCCGACAGCACCCAGCGGGGTGGCGGTGCAGCCCACGCCCCTCGAGATGGCCCGCCGACAGCAGCCAGACTAGCCATGCCGGGATGTCCGTGATAGCTGCGACGCCTCAACTGGGCGGCCCATGAAGGCGGATCGGCAGGGAGTATCCGGGTCACGGTGGGGGAGTGACCAGTCGCACACAGTGTGATGGTGCTGCAGGGCGCTGTCCGTAACGGTCCCGAGACGCAGGCCGGCCACTCTGACAGGTGCTCCGCGATCCTGGGAACGTGGTGGCACGGAGGCGAGCTGTGTGAGCGAGGGGATGGCGGTGAGCCCCACGAGCCGGCCTGCCGGGCCGCGCCGGCGGTCGGCCGTGCTGGCGTGGGCGCTGTGGGGGCTGACCCTGCTCGGTCTGGCCGCGGCCGCCTGGCTGGACCGGCTGCTGCGCCAGGCCGACCTGCCCGAGCTGGTCTCGCCGCCGCCCAGCAGCATCTCCCAGATGGTGGCGGCGGTGAGCGCGGCCACGGTCGGAGCGGTGCTGGCCGCCCGCCGGCCGCGCCATCCGGTGGGCTGGCTGCTACTGGCGTTTGGGCTGTCGATCAGCGCCCATGCCCTCACCTACGACTACACCCGCTACGGGCTGGTGGCGCGGCCGGGAGCGCTGCCGGCCGCCGGCTACCTGGCCGGGTTCAACAACGGTGTCGTGCTGAGCTGGATCGCCTGCGCCGGCTTTGTGCTGTTGCTCACCCCCACCGGCAGGCTACCCTCGCCGCGCTGGCGCTGGTGGGCCAGGACCGCCGCGGCCGCGGCCCTCGTGTGGCTGCTGGCGTCGGTGGTCCACCCGACACCGCTGTACCCGGAGTACCCGGCCATCGGGAACCCGCTCGCCGTGCCGGCCATCCCTCGCGGGCTGCTGGAGGTCACCCAACCGGCGGCCGGCGTAGCGGTGCTCGCCTCCCTGGTTGTGGGGGCTGTGTCGCTGGTGGGGCGCTTCCGCCGCGCCCATGGCGTCGAGCGGCTGCAGCTGCGCTGGCTGGCCTGGGGGGCGGTGCTGGCAGCGGCGGCGTTGTTGGTCGCCTTGGCCGCCTTGCTGATCGAAGAGGATTTCACCGTGCTCGACCTGGCGCTGGGGGTCTGCGCGGCGCTGCTGCCGCTGGCCACCGGCGCGGCGATCCTGCGCTACCGGCTGTACGACCTGGACCGCATCATCAGCCGCACGATCGCCAATGGCCTGCTCACCGTGCTCCTGGGGTCCGCCTATGCCGGGGTGGTGCTTGGGCTGGGTCGGCTCCTGCCCCAGGGTTCCAGCCTGGGCGTGGCCGGGGCGACCCTGGCGGTGGCGGCGGTGTTCCAGCCGGCCCGCCGCCGCATCCAGCAGGCGGTCGATCGGCGCTTCAACCGGCGCCACTACGACGCCGCGCACACCGTCGCGGCGTTCAGCGCCCGGCTGCGCCAGCATGTCGACCTCGACAGCCTGACCGCCGAGCTGTTGGCGGTGACCGAGGAGACGATGCAGCCAACCCAGTCGTCGCTGTGGCTGCGACCTTCCGACTCTGCCGCCTCGAACCAGCGCATGAGGGGCACATCCCGTGCGGATGGGCGGCCAACGGCGGCCGGCTCGGCGTTACAGCTGCGGTGATGCCGGACTGGCAGCGCGCTCTCGTCAGCCACCATCTCTCACCTCTTATCAATGGTGAGCCGTGCAGTCTGGCGGCATGTCCGGGCCAGGTTGACCCCGCTGGAGATGGGGCCGACGTGGCTGAAGGCCTGCGGGTAGTTGCCGAGGAACGCCCCGGTGGACGGGTCGATCTGTTCGGGCAGCAGCCCCAGAGGACGGCCGCGGAGGCTCAGGGTGCCGCCGTGAGTGGTGTGAGGCGACAG
>DASUPQ010000947.1 GCA_036280995.1 Actinomycetota bacterium
GGACCGACGATGGCAGGGCAGGCACGAGACCTCCGCGTGGTCGCAGGGTGTGAGAGCCCGCCGATCATCACGGCTCGTGCCTGCCTTGTTCTACTCCGCCCTACTGGCGCAGCCTCTTAGCGTCTGCCATCGAGCCTAGATGGTCCCCTCGGTGTGCTCAAGACGACCGCGGAGTTGTGGACAACACCGCCGGGTCGCGCACCAACCGTACTTCTCGTCGACGACAGTGAAAGGACCAGCTTTCAGATGCGCCACGAGCCCACTGGACGCTCCGAGTCGGTATCCAGTTCTGGAAACGAGCCGGCCAGCCAGGCTGAGCGAAGCCTCCGCGCCCGCCTCGCCGCGTATGCGCTGCATGCTCAGCGTGATCCCCGGGAGACCACGGCGAACGCGCGAGCCGCGTTCCTGGCCCGCTTCGACCGTGAAGTGGACCCAGAGGGCCGTCTGGAGCCCGACGAGCGCAGGCGCCGGGCCGAGCAGGCCCGCCGTGCCTACTTCGCTCGCCTCTCTTTGGCCGCCATTAAGGCTCGCCAGGCCAAGCGCGCCGCACAAGCCCGGCGGAAGGCGGATGGGACCGCGGCATGACCGAGGTGGGTTGCTGGCGTGATCAGGCTGCCTGCCGCGACCTGGTCACGGCCGATCACGACCCGTTCTTCGCTGACACTGAGGCCGGCCAGAGCGAGGCCATCGGCATCTGCACGGCCTGCCCGGTGCGCGATGCCTGCCTGACCTTCGCGGTGCGGACCGGCCAGCAGTACGGCATCTGGGGCGGCCAACCCCAGCAGATCATCCGTCGCCTGATCGCGGCCGACCGCGCCGGCCGCCCTCAAGCCCGCCGCACGCCGGCCGGCCATCCCCAGGCCAGCAAGACCCACTGCAAGCGCGGCCATCAGTTCACCGCCGACAACACCTACTACACCCCTGACGGTCATCGCCGCTGCCGCACCTGCCTGCGGGAAGCGCAACCCGTCCGAGCCTCGAAAGGAGGTGGCTCGGATGTGGCGTGACCGTAACCGCTACCCCGAGCACAACTACGTCCCCGACACCCTCTGGTTCCTGATCGCCGCGCTGCTGTTCGCCGCCTGTGGGCTGGTGTGGCTGATCGGCCAGGTCGCCGCCATCCTCTTCGGCGCGCATGAGCATCTGCCGGTGCGGCTGGTTGACATGCTCGGGGTGCTGCTGCGCCTCCCCGGCACCTGGGACGACCCATCCAGAGCCTGGCCGCCTTCTTCTCAGCCGCTGCTGCCGGGTCCGGTCGGCATGTACGCCGCCGCGGTCCTCACCTTCTGGCTCCCCGCTCTGGCCTATGGGCTGCTGGTCCGGCTGGTCTCCCCCCGGGCCCGCCGACGCCGCCGGCAGCGGGGTGCCCGGTGGGCCAGCTGGTGGCAACTGCGCCGGCTGCTCGTGCTGGGCCCAAGACGCGGGCGGATCATCCTCGGCCGCCGCGACCGCCTCCGCGACCGGCTCCTGGGCCGGCTGTATCTGGCCGTCGAACAATGCCACTCGGTGCTCGCCTTCGGCCCGCCCGGATCGTTCAAGACCCACGGCCTCGTGATCCCCGGGGTCTTGGAGTGGCAGGGCAATCTTGTCACTACCTCCATCAAGCCGGATGTGCTGCGGGCCACCTGCGCTCATCGGGCCAGCCTGGGCGCCGTCTGGGTCTACGACCCCCTCGGCTTGAGCGGCGTGCCCGGAGCACGGTGGACGCCCCTGGAGTATTGCCGCTCCTACGCCGACGCCCGGCGGATTGGTCGGATGCTGGCCGAGGCTGCCGACGTCCAAGGCCACAAGGCTGACGACGCCAACTACTGGCAGCTGCTCGGCGCCAAGCTCTTGTCGGTCTTCCTGTTCGCGGCCGCCGGGACGGGGCGAAGCATGGCCGATGTGGCCCGCTGGGTCGACGTCCAAGACGTGGACGACGTGGCCCAGGCGTTGATGGAGATCGGCAATCAACAGGCCCTGGATGCCTGGGCGGCCTGCACCAGCCGACCGGACAACACCCTGGGCAGCGTCTATGGGACGGCTGAGACGCTGCTGGACGTCTACGGGGACCCGGTCATCGCCCAGAGCGCTGAGGGCTGCGACCTCGACATCGATGAGCTGCTGACTGGGGCCAACAACACCCTGTACCTGTACGCCCCAGCCTCGGAGCAGGAGCGGCTGCGGCCCCTCTTCGAGCTCCTCGTGAGCGTGGTCATCTTCAAGGCCGAGCAGCTGGCCGCTGCCCAACCTGGCGGCATGCTCGACCCAAGGCTGTTCGTGTGCCTGGACGAGGCCGGCAATTGCGCGGCCATCAAGAAGCTGCCCCAGCTGGCCACCACTGGCCGCGGCCAGGGCATCCAGCTGCTGACCATCTGGCATGACGAGGC
>DASUPQ010000948.1 GCA_036280995.1 Actinomycetota bacterium
GCGAGGCCCCCGCCGCGCTCAGCTACCTCGGAGAAGGACACGCCCGGGCAAAGGTGGTCATCACCGTGTGACCCACCGCCCCTGCCCGGAATACTCGAGCTTGCGACCGGTCAACGCGAGGTCGCGTTGTTCACCGCCGACGTACTTGGCGTACCACGACGAAGCCCAGCTGCGGCCCGGGAATGGCAGGAACGATGGTGGTGTTGGCCGCCAGACTCCCGGTGCCGGCGGCTGGGTGAACAAGCTGGAGGCGTCGCGGCCGGTGGCCTGCGCGAACTCCTCCGATTGGGTCTCGTCAGGTCGAGTTGGCGGGGGTGGGCTCGCTTACCAACGCCTTGCCACTGCCGTAGACGCTGAGACGGCCGCGCAGACCCTGACCACGGCGCTCACCACGGCCGGGCGTCGCGGGGCACGACCACGGCGATGGTCGCCCGTTTGAGGTCTCGGGTCCGGCCCACCCGGTCGGCCCAGGACCTGGAGCGCATCCAGGCCGGCAGCCCGGCCGGCAGGTCCCGCTCCGGGATGGCCGCATAGTCGGTCGGCTGCAGCGCGGTTCCGTACGGGACCAGGTCGCGGTCCACATCGGGCGAGCGGATGGCCGGCCGCAGCCGCTCCAGCGCCTGGTTCCAGTTGCGCAGCATCGCCTCGACCGCGCGCTCGTAGGCGGCCTCGTCCCCCCGGGCGCTGGACTCCGGGGCGGTGGGGTGGGTGATCCGCTGGTAGGCGACCTCGACCCCTTGCCCGGCCGGGGTCACCTTCCAGGCCCGGAAGGCCCGGTCGGCCAGCCGCCCCAGGGCCACCACCGCCTCCACCCCGGTGTCGACCAGCAGGGCGTCCAGCCAGCGGTTGCGGTAGGCGGCGATGGCCGGGTCGTCGGCGTGCCGCTCCCCGCCGCCCTGACCGTAGACGCTGTACAGGAACGCGTTGACCATGACGTAGCCGACCTCGATGCCGAGCTTGGCCAGGAACCCCTGGAGGCGCTGGCCGGCCGCCCCGACCAGGATCCGGCGCGTGATCGCTTCGTGCTGGGCCGGGTCCTGGCCGATGACCACCACCCGGGCGCTGCCGTCGAGGCGGCCGCGGTGGAAGACCGGTCCCCACTCGACCCGGAAGTCGGCGGCCGGATAGACCTCCTCGCCGGGATAGTCGGCACACAGGGAACGAAACGGCTCCTGGCCATAGCCGGGGTCGAAGTCGTGCCCCCCCATCGGCTGACCTCCCCTTGCCGGTTTCGACCAAGCGCAGGAGCCTTGGTACCTTCACGTTCCTTGCGGGGGAAGTCAAGGGTCGTTCGCCGAGGAGCAGCACGGATGACAGGCGCTCGAGGGCCGCGTGGGAGCGACGACCGATTCGGGCGCGCCTACCGGACCGGCATCCCGACCGAGATCCCGGCCCCGCCGGTCGCCGGTCCCGGACGGGAGCTGGCCGCGCGAGCGGCCGTCGGCGAGGCGTTCGCGCTGCGGGGCTGCGTGCTCACGCCGGAGGGGCCGGTCGAGGACGGCTACGTGGTCGTCGACGACGACCGGCGGATCACGGCGGTGGAGGACCGCCGTCCCGGAGGAGTCAGGGTCCACGACACCGGTGGCGTGATCCTGCCCGGCCTGATCGACCTGCACGGCCATCCCGAGTTCAACATCTTCGCGGCCTGGGAGCCGCACGTCCTGTTCGCCAACCGGTACCGCTGGCGGGCCAGCCCCGTGTACCGGCAGCTGGTCCGCGACCCCCAGAACCGGCTGCTGGAAGCGCTGGAGCCCCAGGTCCAGCTGCGCTACGCGGAGGTCCGGGCGCTGGTCGGCGGCGCCACCGCGATCCAGGGGGCGAGCGGGCGGCTGCGCACCAGCGAGGAGGCGCTGGTGCGCAACGTCGACCGGCGCATCTTCGGCCGGCACCGCGCCCGCTCCATGATCGACCTGCCCTCGGCCGGCTCCCGCGACATGGACACGCTGCAGTCGATCCTGGCCGACATCCAGACCGGGGAGGTCACCGCCTTCTACATTCACCTGGCCGAGGGCCGCGCCGACGACCCACGCTCGGGGCGGGAGTTCGACCGGCTGGTCGAGTTCGGCGCCCTGACGCCGGCCACCGTCATCATCCACGGCAGCGCCCTGACCGTCGAGCAGCTCGGCCAGGTCAGCGACGCCGGCGCCAAGCTGGTCTGGTCGCCCCAGAGCAATCTTCGCCTGTACGGCGAGACCACTCGCGCCGCCGACGCCCTGGCGCTCGGGGTGCCGGTCGGCCTGGGTGCCGACTGGCTGCCCAGCGGCAGCACCAGCATGCTGGCCGAGCTCAAGGTCGCGGCCCGCATGCTCGCCCAGCAGGGCAACCCGGCCACAGCCCGCCAACTGGTGGAGATGGTGACCGCGGGCGCCGCCCGCATCGCCGGGCTGGGCGACCAGCTCGGCGCCCTCCTGCCCGGACGACCGGCTGACCTGCTGGTGCTGGAGCGCCAGCGCGAGGACCCCTGGGCCAACGTGGTCGCCGCCGACCCGTCCTGGGTCGAGCTGGTGGTGGTTGACGGCGACCTGGCCTACGGGCGAGCCGACTGGATCGTCGAGCTGACCGGCGCCACCGAAGGGCTCGAGCCCCTGGTCGCCTGGGGCAAGCCGATGCTGCTGGACACCAGCCACCGCGCCCACCCGTCCGGCCCCCAACCCCCTACCCTGACCCAGCTCCGCGCCGACCTGATCGCCCACTACCCCCAGGTCGGCCCCATCTTCGCCTGACCACCGCACCGCGGCGGCTGAGCGGCCCCTCAGCTCCTCACACGAGTTGGGCATTGAGGTCGCCAGCCCGGGCGGCACCGTCGGCCTCCACCGCAGCGGGAAGTACCGGAACGGCCGCCGGGACGGCCAGGCCCGTGACCGCGTCCACGACGCCGATCGGCGGTTCTGGCCATCGCGGAGGGTGCGCTGGCAGGTCGCCGACGCCCTTGCCGTTGCCCGAGCCAAGGAGGACATTGAGCGGTTGCAGGTCAGCGACCGGCTGTCCATTTGTCGGGAGGTCGCACCGTGTTCGGAGCGGTCGGGCAGCGGGCCCGGGAACTCTGGCGGAAGCTCACACGGCAATCATCTTCATATCCGGAGGAGCGGGCAGGGTAGTGAAGCGCCTGGGTTGCTACCGAGGTTGTGAGCCTGCGTTGGTGGCGGCGTGCTTGCCGCGTCCCCATGGCCCACCCCAACGAGGACCTGGTTCGTCGAGGCTACGACGCCTCCCGAGGCGACATCGGGACGCTCCGGCAGACGAGCATGCCGTCGGGGTATCCGTCTCTGAGGGCGACCGGGAGGGGCGCCGGCTGCACAGCCTGCAGACGATTGTCTTCCAGGTGCGCGATGACAGGTTCGTTGAGGCTTGGGCGCTCCACTACGACCAGCATGCAACTGACGAGTTCTGGGCGTCGGAGACACACGAGGAGGAGACGGCTCCAGCTAGACTGGAGCTGTCTCCTCCTAGACGACCTTGTACAGCAGCCCCCTCGAACCCCCCCAGGTCAGCCGCGAGGGTAGCGCACGACCATGCGTAGTACGAGAGCCTCGTTCGCCTAGGACAAAACCTGCTAGGCTCCGTGTCACGGTCGCGCAGGAGCATGCCATGCCTCCCGAGGAGCAACGTCAGGAACTGGGCGCGTTCCTCCGCGCCCGACGAGCGGCGCTACGGCCCGAGGACGTTGGACTCCCCCAAGGGGTCAACCCCCGTCGCACCCCTGGGCTACGGCGTGAGGAGCTGGCGCAGCTGGCTGGCATCAGCGTGAGCTGGTACACGCGCCTCGAACAGGGCAAGGACGTGCAGCT
>DASUPQ010000949.1 GCA_036280995.1 Actinomycetota bacterium
TCCCAGTCGAGCGGGTACTCGAGGTTCCGCAGGCTCTCGCTCGGCACGATGCCCGGGACGTACGACTTGTTCGGCAGCGCCACCGTCCTGGGAGACGCCACGCCGTGTCGGGTGGCCAGCGCCGCGCCGAAGAACTTGTCGTCCGCGCTCCACATGAACGGGTTGTTGACTACGGTGACCCCATCCAGCAGCGCCTTCTTGAGCCAGGTCCGGTAGAACGGCACCTCGTGGGAGATGCGGTCGATGACCACATCGTAGGGACAGGGCTGGTCCATGAGGGTCGCGCCGATCCGGGCGTATTCGACCGTGACGCCCTCGTCCCGCTTCGCCACCTCCTCGATGAAGGCGGGCGGAAACGACCATTCCCTCCCGAGGATGAGTCCCACCCGCTTGGGGGCCGTGCGTGAGAGGCGTGCCATGTCAGTCGTGTCCTCCGATATACAGCCGGATCATCTTTTCCCAGTATGGCCAATCGTGCGCCCAACCGTCCCAGATGCGCAAGGCGTTGCCGATGCCCTTCGACCAGAGAATGGCCGAGAGGGTCTCGTTGTCGGGGTAGGCCGGATCGGTCCGCCCTACGGCGATGATGATGTCCTGCCGGCGGAGCGCCTCCAGCCGGCCGGGGTCCTGCTCCGGGGGAAGGAACTCGACCGGGTTGCAGGCATAGACGTTGTGGTCGGAATAGCCGCCGGTGAGCCGCCGGACATCGTACGTGCCGCTCATCCCGATGATCCGGTTCACCAGGTGAGGGTGCCGGAACCCCAGGCACGCGGCATAGTAGGCGCCCAGGCTGGCGCCGGTGGTGATGAGGTAGGGGTTGCCGTTGCGGCTGGCGGTGAACGGCAGCACCTCGCTCACCAGGTAGTGGTCGTACTGGAGGTGCCGCCAGGCCCGGGCGCCGGGATGCAGGTGGTCGGCGTTCCAGGTCTCGCTCGGCAGGTGATCGAGCATGAACAGCTGGATCCAGCCTTGCTCGATGTGGTCGGCGAGCACCTCGTGCATCCGGCGGTCGAGCCACTCGCGGTGAGTCCCCATGGATGTCGGGAACACCAGCACCCTGGCGCCGTGGTGGCCCACGACATCGATCGCCATCTCCCGGCCCAGGGCCGGACTGAACCATCGGTGGTATTCGTGGTGCACGGGTCACCCCGGAGGAGCGAGGAGGAACGGTAGCGCCGCGCGAAGACGGTGGCCCCAGGAGGCCTCCTCGTGGCCGCCGGCCCGATCCTCGATGTAGCGAAGTTGGTCGCCCTTCCGGTAGCCCTTGGCGAGCAGCAGATTCCGAAGCCGGCGTGCGTCCGCCAGGGTCTCCTCCCCTTCTCGCCGCCCTACGTCGAGGTAGATCCGCCCGGGTTGGAAGGGCGCCGCCTCCACCGCGCCGAAGATGGCGCGTCCGGCATACCAGAGCGATGGGCTCATCGCCGCCGCGGCGCCGAAGACGTCGGGACGGGCGACGAAGGCGAAGAGGCTGATGAGGCCGCCCATCGAGGACCCCGCCACGCAGGTCGTGCCCCGGCCGGGGATGGTCCGGTATCGGGCGTCCACCAGGGGCTTGATGATCTCCGCCAGGTACGCCACGTACTCGCGGCCCCGGCCGGGCCCCGCTTCCGGATCGTCGAAGGGGCTGTACTCCACCAGGCGCTCTTCGCCAGCATGCCGGATCCCCACTGCAATCCCCTCGAACCCTCGCGCCGCCGCGTGGTCCATGGCGATGTCGACCCGCCACGAGCCGGCGAAGCTCTCCTTGGGATCGAACAGATTCTGCCCGTCCTGCAGGTAGAGCACGGGGTAGTGCCGCTCGCCCCGGCCGTAGGAGGGCGGAAGATACACCGTGAGGTCGCGGTCCAGGCCCCGGGTCTCCGGACCCGCGTGGAGTCGTTCGAGCTTCCCACGTGGCCGCCGTTTCTGCTTTCTCATCACTCTCCGCTCAGGCTGGGGCGCGCGCCGCCCAGAGGATAGCGCGCAGGCCGATGAGGGCGCGCTCCGGCTGCGTTCTCACGCCGAAAGTGCCGTCGGCGCGCTGGCGGGCCGTCAACGCGGTGGTGGCGCGGCGCACGGTGACCTGGGCTTCGGGGGTGTCGGCCGCCAGCAGTGCGTCGAGCACCTGGAAGAGGTCGGCCGCGGGCCAGTCGCCCTCGACCCCCTGGTTGGCCGTGACGAGGTCCACCAGCCGGCGTACCACCGGGCGGTAGTCTCGACCCCCGCGAGCGAGGGCGTGCAGCCCCGCCACGATCACATCGGGGGCGAAGTAGCCGTTCCAGTCGGTCCATTGCTCGGAGACCTGCGCCAGGCTCTGAAGGTGGCGCCGGATGGCCGGCCGCTCCTCGTAGCCTGCCCGTAGCGCGGCCCGGAGGGCGAGGCAGCTGATGGCGAATCGCGCGGCGGACTCCACCCGGTACACCTTGCCGGTGGGCAGCGTCACCGGTGCGAGCCGCTGTGTCGGCGGTGCAGGCGCGAAGAACCCGGCGATGTAATGCTGGCACAACCGCCGCGCGTGGCGGTCCCGGTCGCAGCCGTAGTGGAAGGCGCCGGGCTGATCCTGAAGCCGGAGCATCCAGGCCAGCGGGCGGGTAACCGCGGACGAGTCTTCGGCGTGCCCCAGGTCGAGCAACTCGTGCACCCGCCAGATCGTAGGGACGGCGCCGCCGCTCACTGTGCCGTCGGCCCTGACACCCGCGGCCAGCTCCTGCCTGAGCCGATCCGCCAGCCGCGGATCGCCGGGAAGCGGCCGGCCGATCACCTGTCGGGCGAGATAGGCCTGGCGGGTCGACCCGGTGCCGAAGTAGAGCGCGAGTCGCTCGATCGCGTCCGCGCTCATGGAGGCGCCAGACGCCAGGCGAGGATGCCCCCGGCGACCACCGTCCGGAGCACCCGAAGGACGGAGAGTCCGATGCCGACCGGATCGGTCTCTCCGACTGGCCGCCGCCCGGGTTGACCCGGCCATTCCCGCAGGACGGCTACCAGGCCGAAGACCAGCCACCACGCCCCC
>DASUPQ010000950.1 GCA_036280995.1 Actinomycetota bacterium
TGCCGAGCTGATGGCCCTGGCCGCCCAGGGCAAGGTCACCCTGCACACCAAGCCCTACCCCCTGGAGGCGGCCAACGACGCCATCGACGACCTCGACAACGGCCGGCTGCCCGGCACCCGCGCGATCCTCATCCCCAGCTAAGGGAGGCGCCTCATGTACGAGAAGGACGGCGAGAAGTACTTCGTGGTCGACGGCCACATGCACTTCTGGGACGCGAGCGAGGAGAACACCAAGAACAAGTACGGCGAGGGCTTCATCCGCTGCTTCTACGACTACCACAAGAATCTGAGCCCCGAGGACTACGTCTGGCCCCTTGAGAAGTACCGCAAGTACGACGAGCCCACCCTGATGAAGGACCTCTTCGAGGACGGCTACGTCGACGTGGCCATCTTCCAGCCGACCTACCTGACCGACTTCTACCACCAGGGGTTCAACACCACCGCGCAGGACGCGGTCCTCAAGGAGAAGTACCCGGACAAGTTCGTCCTCAACACCTCCTTCGAGCCCCGCCTGGGCGAGGCCGGCCTGGCCATGTTCGAGGAGAAGGTCCGCAAGTACGGCTCCAAGGGCGTGAAGCTGTACACGGCCGAGTGGCACGACGCTTCCAAGGGCTGGAAGCTCACCGACCCGTGGGCCCTGCGCCACCTCGAGAAGTGCGAGGAGCTCGGCGTCACCAACATCCACGTCCACAAGGGCCCGACCATCTGGCCCCTCAACCGGGACTCCTTCGACCTGGCCGATGTCGACGACGCCGCCAGCACCTTCCCGGGCCTGAACTTCATCGTCGAGCACGTCGGGCTGCCCCGGCTGGAGGACATGTGCTGGATCGGCACCCAGGAGCCGAACGTGTACGGCGGCCTGGCAGTGGCGATGCCGTTCATCCACACCCGGCCCGCCTACTTCGGCCAGGTCGTGGGCGAGCTGCTGTACTGGCTCGGCGAGGACCGCCTGCTGTTCGCCAGCGACTACGCCCTCTGGCACCCCAAGTGGCTGGTCGAGAAGTTCGTCGACTACCAGTACCCGATGGAGAACGAGTACCCAGAGATCACCACCAACGTGAAGAAGAAGATCCTCGGGCTGAACGCGGCCAAGCTGTACGACCTCAAGGTCCCGGAGGGCGTCAGCGCCGGCGACGAGGGCACCGGCCAGGACGTCACCGAGAAGCCGGCGGTCCCGGTCGAGGCCAGCGTGGGCGGGCACAGCGAGTGACCGAGGCACGGACCGGGGGGCTGGTGGACAGCCCCCCGGTCGACAGCTCCGCGGTGCTGGAGGCGCTCGGCACGGTGCGTGACCCCGAGCTGGACGAGCCCCTTCCGGACCTCGGGTTCGTGTCGTCCCTCGAGGTGGACGGGGACACCGTCCGGGTCCACCTGCGCCTGCCCACCTACTTCTGTGCCCCCAACTTCGCCTACCTGATGGTGGCCGACGCCGACACGGCCGTCCGGGCCGTGCCCGGCGTCCGCCAGGCCGAGGTCTTCCTCGACGACCACTTCACCTCCGAGGAGATCAACCACGGCGTCGCCCAGCGGCGCGGCTTCCAGCAGTCGTTCGACGGCCTGGCCGACGACGAGCTCGACGAGCTGCGCACCCTGTTCCGGCGCAAGGCGCTGATCAACCGCCAGCAGCGGCTCGTCAAGGCCCTGCTGGACGGTGGCGCGACCACCGGGGAGCTGGGCCGCCTGCGCCTCGGCGACCTGCCCCCGTCGCCGGAGCTCGACACCTACCTGCAGCGCCGGGCCGAGCTGGGGCTGGACGTCGGCCCGGAGGCGCCCCTGGTGGTCGACACGGACGGCAACCCCATCCCACCCGAGCTGCTCGAACGGCACCTGCGCTTCGCCAGCCTGACCCGCGTGAGCATCGAGGGCAACGCCGGCTTCTGCCGGGGCATGCTCGCGACCCGCTACGACCTCCCGGCCCCGACCGTGGCCGCCGACTAATTCGTCGTCAATTCGCACATTGTTGCAACGATGCGAGGTTATAGAGGTTCGTAGCTTGTGACGGCCTCCGCGTCTTCTTACCTTCAAGACACGCTTGGAACACGTCAGTGCCGGTCCCGGTGGAGAGAAAGGAACAGGCATGACGGACGTAGCAACGCCGACCGTTGAGCGCCCGGCGGCCAGTGAGCCGATCGACTACAAGCCGGATAAGCCCGGCAGGGGCCCGATCGACTGGATGGGCGGCTGGCGGGTGTGCTGGATAGGCAGCCTGGCCTTCATCTTCCTGGCGCTGGCGATCCGCATCTTCCAGCAGTTCACCGCCTGGTCGGTCGGGATCGACGCCTCCAGCCGCGACTTCGGCCTCTACTACCGCTCCCTGTTCATCGCCGAGGTCCTCGGCGTGACCGTGGGCACCTTGCTGTGGTGGGGCTACCTGGTGCGGCGCGGGCGCAAGGTGGTGCTCCGCGAGGCCACCCACGCCGAGGAGGTCCGCCGCATCGCCGTGTTCTGGGGGCTGGTCGGGATCACCAGCGTGATCCTGTACATCATGGCCAGCTTCTGGCCCAACCAGGACGGCTCCTGGCACCAGACGGCCGTGCGCGACACCGCCCTCACGCCGTCCCACATCCCGATGTTCTTCCTGTTCTTCCCCCTGGGGATCACCATC
>DASUPQ010000951.1 GCA_036280995.1 Actinomycetota bacterium
GCCCGAAGGCGGTCGGCGGCCCGACCCCGAGGACCTCGGCCAGGAAGGTGGCCGACTCCCGCTTGTCGCGGACACGGACGATCGTGTGGTTGAGCTGGACGGACATCAGGCCTCCAGATCTCGGCCGCCGAAGGCGGAGCCGGCGGCGGTCCTGCCGGTGCTGGCATGCTGCCAGAACCCGTAGGTCCCGGCCTCGCGCAGCTCGGTGGCCGCCTCGACCACGGCCCCGACGGCGGCGAAGGCGAAGGCGCCGCCGACCGACACCCGGCTGACACCGGCGGCGGCCAGCTCGGGGACCGGAGGCGCACCGGGGAGGGCGAGGACGTTGACGGGCCGGTCGACCGACGCCACCAGGCGGCCGATGTCCTCCAGGCGCAGCAGGCCCGGGGCGTACAGGACGTCGGCGCCGGCGTCCTGGTAGGCCTGGAGCCGGGCGATGGTGTCGGCCAGGTCGGAGCGGCCGTGCAGGTGGTTCTCGGCCCGGGCGGTGAGCACGAGGCGGACCGGGCCCCGGTGGGCGGCCTCGGCGGCGGCCCGGACCCGCTCGGCGGCCAGGCCGGCGTCGTAGATGGGGTCGTCCGGGCGTCCCGTGGCGTCCTCCACCGAGCACCCGGCGAGCCCCGCCTCCAGGGCGAGCCGCACGGTGTCGGCCACGCCGGCCGGGTCGTCGGCGAAGCCGTTCTCGAGGTCGGCCGAGACCGGCAGGCCGGTCGCCCCGACGATCGCGGCGGCGTGGGCGAGCGCCTCGTCGCGGGTCACCGACCCGTCCAGCCGGCCCAGGGTGGCCGCAAAGCCGCTGCTGGTGGTGGCCAGGGCCTCGAACCCCAGCCAGGCCAGCAGCCTGGCCGACCCCTGGTCCCAGGGGTTGGGCAACAGCAGCGGCCGCCCCTGGTGGTGCAGCTCCAGGAACCGGCTGGCCGTGGCGGCGTGGTCGGGCATGGTGGCCTCCGGGTCACGGGTCCGGGGGATAATCGGGTCCCCGGCCAGAACAGGATGAGGGATCGGCATGACAGGCGACAGCGCACCCACCCGGGCCGCCGCCGACAGCCACGACCTCATCCAGGTCCGCCGGGCCAGGGAGAACAACCTGGCCAACGTCTCGCTGGACATCCCCAAGCGGCGGCTGACGGTGTTCACCGGCGTCTCCGGGTCGGGCAAGTCCTCGCTGGTGTTCGGGACCATCGCCGCCGAGTCACGGCGGCTGATCAACGAGACCTACACGGCCTTCGTCCAGTCGTTCATGCCCAACCTGGCCCGGCCCGACGTTGACGCCCTGCACAACCTGAGCGCGGCGATCATCGTCGACCAGGAGCGGATGGGCGCCAACGCCCGCTCGACGGTCGGCACCGCCACCGACGCCTACACCATGCTGCGGATCGTCTTCAGCCGGCTGGGCCAGCCGTACGTCGGCCCCTCGACCGCCTTCTCGTTCAACATGCCCGCCGGGCAGGCCCGCGGCGAGGTCGAGCTGGAGCGCGGGGACGGTGCCACGGTCTCGCGGGAGGTCACGCTGGCGGGTGGCATGTGCCCCGAGTGCGAGGGGCTCGGCCGGGTGTCGGCGATCGACGTCGACCAGCTGGTCGACCGGGAGCGCTCGCTCAACGAGGGCGCCATCACCGTCCCCAACTTCGGCGTCGGCACCTGGTACTGGAAGAGCCTGGCCGAGGCCGGCTTCGTCGACCCCGACACCAAGCTCAAGGACTACACCCCCACCCAGTGGGAGGACTTCCTCCACAAGCCGGCCACCAAGATCAAGCTGGCCGGCATCAACGTCACCTACGAGGGCCTGGTCGTGAAGGTGCAGCGGCTCTACCTGGCCAAGGATCGGGAGTCGATGCAGCCCCACATCCGGGCCTTCGTCGACCGGGCCGTGACCTTCCGGCCCTGCCCGGCCTGCGGCGGCACCCGGCTCAACCCGGCCGCCCTGTCCTCCAAGGTCAAGGGCCGCAACATCGCCGAGTGCTCGGCCATGCAGGTCAGCGACCTGGCCTCCTTCGTCCGCGACATCGAGGACGCCTCGGTGGGGCCGCTGGTGGCCTCCCTGCGGGAGACGCTCGACTCGATGGTCGAGGTCGGCCTCGGCTACCTGAGCCTGGACCGCGAGTCCGGCACCCTGTCCGGGGGCGAGGCCCAGCGGGTCAAGATGGTCCGCCACCTCGGGTCGGCCCTGACCGACGTCACCTACGTCTTCGACGAGCCCACCGTCGGCCTCCATCCCCACGACGTCCAGCGCATGAACGACCTGCTGCTGCGCCTGCGCGACAAGGGCAACACCGTCCTGGTGGTCGAGCACGAGCCCGAGGTCATCGAGGTCGCCGACCACGTGGTCGACCTGGGCCCGGGGGCGGGGTCGGCCGGGGGGACGGTCTGCTTCGCCGGCGACGTGGCCGGCCTGCGCCGGTCGGGCACGCTGACCGGCAGGCACCTGGACCACCGCACGCCCCTGCGCGAGCGGGTCCGGGCCCCCAAGGGCCAGCTGTCGATCACCGGCGCGTCCCTGCACAACCTCAGGGACGTGAGCGTCGACCTCCCCCTCGGGGTGCTCACCGTGGTCACCGGCGTCGCCGGGTCGGGCAAGAGCTCGCTGGTCCACGGCTCCCTGGCCGGCCGCGAGGGGGTGACCATCGTCGACCAGTCCCCCATCCGCGGGTCCCGCCGCAGCAACCCGGCCACCTACACCGGGGTGCTCGACCCCATCCGCAGCGCCTTCGCCAAGGCCAACGGGGTCAAGGCGTCCCTGTTCAGCGCCAACTCCGAGGGCGCCTGCCCCAACTGCAACGGCATCGGCCTGGTCTACACCGACCTGGCCATGATGGCCGGGGTGGCGACCGTCTGCGAGCAGTGCGAGGGCCGGCGGTTCACCCCCGAGGTGCTGACCTACAAGCTCGACGGCAAGGACATCAGCGAGGTCCTGGCCATGTCCGTCACCGAGGCCCGCGGCTTCTTCACCGCCAGGGCGGCCCGGGCCGTCCTCGACCGGCTGGCCGACGTCGGCCTCGGCTACCTCGGGCTCGGCCAGCCGCTCACCACCCTGTCGGGGGGCGTGCGGCAGCGGCTCAAGCTGGCCATCCACATGGCCGCCGCGGCCACCACCTACGTGCTCGACGAGCCGACCACCGGCCTCCACCTGGCCGACGTCGACCAGCTCCTGGCCCTGCTCGACCGGCTGGTGGACGACGGCAACACGGTCATCGTCATCGAGCACCACCAGGCCGTCATGGCCCACGCCGACTGGCTGGTCGACCTCGGCCCCGGCGCCGGCCACGACGGCGGCCGGGTGGTCTTCACCGGCACCCCCGCCGACCTGGTCGCCGGCGCCGACACCCTCACCGCCCGGCACCTGCGGGCCTACCTGCGGCGCTAGCCGGTCCCCTCGAGCACGGTGAACAGGGTGAGCTGCGTCCCGTCGGGGGCCCGGACCCGGACGTTGCGGTGGTTCCACGGGGTGACGACCGGCTCGGCGAGCGCCTCGGCGCCGGCGGCGACGAGCCGGCGGGCCGTCCCGGCCGAGTCCGCGACCTCGAGCGCGACCCGCACCGGGCCGGCGACCCGGGACCCGACCTCGACCCGGTCGACCAGCTCCGCCTGGGCCGTCGACAGCAGCTCAAGGGTGGCCCGGCCCGCGTCCAGCACCGCCCCGCTGCCGTCGGGCCCGTCCCAGGACTCGGTCACCGGCAGGCCGAGGACGTCGCGGTAGAAGGCGATCGCCTGGTCGTAGTCGTCCACCGTCAGCGCCAGGCGCAGCTCGCGAACCGGGCTCTCGGGCATCTCGCTCCTCTCGTCGCCGGAGGGTGGCCGGGCCCAGCATGCACCAGGCGGCGACCGGAGGCTTGCCCGGGCCGTGCGGCGGGTAGCCGGAGGCCATGACGACCTACGGCTACCACGCCTCCCACGAGCAGCTGCCCCCGAGCGCCCTGCTGGCCGACGTCCAGCTGGCCGAGCAGGCCGGGTTCCAGGCGGCGATGTGCTCCGACCACTTCGCGCCCTGGAGCCGCGCCCAGGGCCACAGCGGGTTCGCCTGGTCCTGGCTGGGCGCGGCCCTGCAGGCGACCCGACTGCCGTTCGGCTGCGTCAACGCGCCCGGCCAGCGCTACCACCCGGCGATCGTCGCCCAGGCGGCGGCCACCCTGGCCGAGATGTTCCCGGGGCGCTTCTGGGTCGCGCTGGGCAGCGGCGAGGCCCTCAACGAGCACATCACCGGGACCGGGTGGCCGGACAAGCAGGCCCGCAACGACCGGCTGCTGGAGTGCGTGCAGGTCATCCGGGCGCTGCTCGCCGGCGAGACCGTCAGCCACCGCGGCCTGGTCACCGTCGACCGGGCCCGGCTGTGGTCGCGCCCGGCGGAGCCGCCGCCGCTGCTCGGCGCCGCCGTGAGCGCCGAGACCGCCGCCTGGGTGGCCGGCTGGGCCGACGGCCTGATCACCGTCAACCAGCCCATGGAGCGGCTGCGCCGGGTCGTGGACGCCTTCCGGGCCGGCGCCGCCGGCAAGCCGATGTACCTCCAGGTCCACCTGGCCTTTGCCCAGGACGAGGCGACCGCCCTGGCCAACGCCCACCAGCAGTGGGGCAGCAACGTGCTCGACGGGTCGCTGGCCTGGGAACTGGCCCTGCCCGAGCAGTTCGAGGCCGCGACCCGGCACGTGCGGCCCGACGACGTCCGCGAGACGGTGCTGGTCACCGCCGACCCGTCGCGCCTGACCGCGGAGCTGGCCGCCTACGCCGAGCTCGGCTTCGACGGCGTGTTCGTCCACGAGGTCGGCCGCGACCAGCGCCGCACCATCGAGCTGTTCGGCTCCCAGGTGCTCCCCGCCCTGGCCGCGGCGTCGCCCGACGGGAGGGCGGGGCGGTGAGCGACAAGGCGACCAGCGACCTGTGGTGGAAGAACGCGGTCATCTACTGCCTGGACGTCGAGCTGTTCGCCGACGGCAACGGCGACGGGGTCGGTGACTTTCCCGGGCTGACCGACCGGATCGAGTACCTGGCCGGGCTCGGGGTGACCTGCCTGTGGCTGATGCCGTTCTACCCGACCCCGAACCGCGACAACGGCTACGACATCGCCGACTACTACGGCGTCGACCCGCGGCTGGGCAGCCTCGGCGACGTCGTGGAGCTGCTGCGGACGGCCCGGGAGCGCGGCATCCGGGTGATCGCCGACCTGGTCGTGAACCACACCTCGGTCGACCACCCCTGGTTCCAGGCCGCCCGGGCCGACCGGCGCTCGCCCTACCGCGACTACTTCGTCTGGGCCGACGAGCCGCCCGCCGACGGGCCCAAAGACGTCGTCTTCCCGGGCCAGGAGACCTCCAACTGGGAGTTCGACGAGCGCGCCGGCCAGTGGTACCTGCACCGCTTCTACAAGAGCATGCCGGACCTGAACATCGCCAACCCGAAGGTCCGCGACGAGATCCACAAGGTGGTCGGGTTCTGGCTCGAGCTCGGCCTGTCCGGGTTCCGGGTCGACGCCGCCCCCTTCCTGATCGAGCTGACCGGCGCCGAGCAGCCCGAGCCGGGCGATCCGCACGAGTACCTGCGCGACCTCCGCGCCTTCCTGGCCCGCCGCCGGGGCGACGCCATCCTGCTCGCCGAGGCCAACCTGCCCCCGCCCGACCAGCGCCGCTTCTTCGGCGACGAGGACGGCGACGAGATGCACATGGTGTTCAACTTCGTCGCCAACCAGCGGCTGTTCCTGTCGCTCGTCCGCCAGGACGCCGGGCCGCTGGCCGACGCCCTGGCCTCGCAGCCGGCCATCCCCGAGACCGGCCAGTGGGCCAACTTCGTGAAGAACCACGACGAGCTCAGCCTGGACAAGCTGAGCGACGGCGAACGCGAGGAGGTGTTCGCCGCGTTCGCGCCCGAGGAGGACATGCGCATCTACGGCCGCGGCATCCGCCGCCGGGTCCCGCCCATGCTGGGTGGCGACCGCCGCCGGCTGGAGCTCGTCTACAGCCTGCTGTTCGCCCTGCCGGGCGCCCCCGTGCTGCTGTACGGCGAGGAGCTCGGGATGGGCGACGACCTGGCCGTGGAGGGCCGCGGCAGCGTCCGCGTGGCCATGCAGTGGAGCGACGGGGACGGCTGCGGCTTCACCTCCGCCCGGCCCAGAGTGCCGGTCGTGACCGGCGGCGAGTTCGGCTGCGGTCGGGTCAGCGTCGGCGGCCAGCGGCGCGACCCGGGGTCGCTGCTCAACTGGACGGAGCGGCTGGTCCGGACCCGCAAGGAGACCCCGGAGCTGGGCTGGGGCGCGTGCGAGGTGCTGCCCGCCGGCGACCCGGCCGTGCTCGCCCTGCGCTCCGACTGGCGGGGCTCGGTCGTGCTGACCGTCCACAACCTGGCCGACCGGCCCGCCGAGGCCCGGCTCGAGCTGGCCGGCGGGGACTCCGGCGCCGGCCTGGTGGAGCTGCTCGCCGACCAGGCCTACGAGCCGCTCGAGTCACCCCCCGGCGGCGTCCCGGTCGGCGCCTACGGGTACCGTTGGTTCCGGCTGCGTGGCTGAGCGCGGCGGGCACCTCGGGAGGCGATGGCGACGGACGACGACGACCTGCGGCACCTGCGCCGCTGCGTGGACCTGGCCACCGTGGCCCTGGAGGCCGGCGACGAGCCGTTCGGGTCGGTGCTGGTGGCCGCCGACGGGACCGTGCTCTTCGAGGACCACAACCACGTGGCCTCCGGCGACCGGACCCGCCACCCCGAGTTCGAGATCGCCCGCTGGGCGGCCGCCAACCTGGACCCGGCGGAGCGGGCGGCGGCGACCGTGTACACCTCGGGGGAGCACTGCCCGATGTGCGCCGCCGCCCACGGCTGGGTCGGGCTGGGCCGCATCGTCTACGTCAGCTCGTCCGAGCAGCTGGGCGCCTGGCTCGCCGAGCTGGGGGTGCCGCCGCCACCGGTCCGGGCCCTCCCGATCCGGGAGGTCGTCCCCGGCGTGCCCGTCGAGGGCCCGGTCCCCGGCCTCGCCGAGGCGGTCCACGACCTGCACCGCCGGTTCCACACCGGACGTCCGGCCCGCTAGCGGGCCTCGACGTTGTCCTCGAGCCGGAACGCCTCAAGGGCCCGGGCCTCGGGGTCGACCCCCCGTGGGAGCGGGAACCACCGGGTCGGGCGTCCACCGGTGCCGCTGCGGTCGACGCGGGTGGCCGTCGGCAGGGCGCCGTCGTCCAGCATCTCCTCCAGCCGGCGGGCGTGCTCCTCGGTGAAGGGCCGGTCGAACAGCTGGTGGACGTGCAGGTAAAGGCGGAAGTAGCAGGCGATGAAGCGCATCCGCTCCTCGTACGACAGCCAGTTCCCGGCGGCGGCGCAGGTCGCCGGCATGGGCAGGCCGGCGAACCGGTCGACCAGCCGCTCGACCTGCTGGTTGCGGAACGGCGGGGGCACCGCCCCGGCGTCGAACCCGTCCGGCGGCGACAGCGGGGCGCCCACCGCGACCTCGCCGATCGGGGTCTCCAGGGCCAGGATGCGCCGGGTGTAGCGGCGCGCCCACCAGTCCTCGACCCTGCCCACCAGCGGCGGCTGCTGGTCGTGGGGCTCGGCGTAGAGGGCGAAGCGGTGGAACTCCCGCCACGGGGTCAGCCAGTGCAGCACCACCCGCCACCAGACCCGGAACAGCCACCGGATCGGCCGGTAGAGGACGAACTCCAGCACCTTCTGGGCCCGTGCCTGCTCGAAGGCGGACAGGGCCAGGTTGGCTCCGAGGATCAGCTCGGTGCGCAGGGCGCCGTCGCCGGTGGCGCGGGCCTCGGCCAGCAGCCGCCTGGCCACCTCCAGGTACTCGGGGTCGGCCTCCTGGAGCAGGCTGGAGACGAACACCTGGGCCGGCCGGTCGTGCGGCGCCACCTTGTAGCCGTCGCGCGGCTCCGAAGTCCACAGGTCGGCCGCGAAGGTCCCCATCTCGAGGAAGATGGAGCGGTTGGCCAGCGACAGGCCCTGCAGGTAGGCGCGGCCGAGCAGGACGATCATGACCCAGCGGAAGCTGCGCCGGAACGCCGCCGGGACGCGCAGGCGCCGGGCCAGGTTGCCCCAGAACGGCGAGGCCGGGGCCCAGGTTGAGGCTCTCGCCGATCGCCTTGGAGGTCCAGCCGGCGAAGCAGAACCAGTTGGCGTCGGCCGGCCCGACCTCCTGGGCCAGGCCCCGGGCCAGCTGGTGGTAGGCGTAGGCGATGACCTCGGCCTGCTCCGAGAAGGAGCGGTGAGGGTCGGCCGCGATGCGCAGCACGGCGTCGGCGTCCAGCCGCACCGTCGGGGCCGACCCCGCTTCGTGTGCGCCCGCCGTGCTCATCGGCGCACCAGCTCCAGGCGCCGTTCGAGCAGGACCGCGTCCCGGCCGGCGACCGCGGCCTGGGCCTGCTCCTGCAGGTCGGCCGCTTCGGGGCCGGCCACGCCCCTGCCCTCCACCAGCTCAGCCCAGTCGAGCAGGGACTCGGCCAGCAGCAGCGGCACGCCCGAGCGCCGGTGCACCCGGGAGGCCGCCTGGAAGTGGGCCCCGGCCCGGTCGGTCCAGCCGGCGGCGGCGGCCAGGTGGCCGAGGTAGTGGTGGCCGCAGTGGTGGGCCACGACCGAGTGGCCGAAGGTCTCCCCGTACGGCGCCAGGGCCTCGTACAGCGGCTCGATCAGCTCGTCGCGGCCCAGCCGGCATGCCGCCAGGGCCAGGTTGTCGAGCGCGGCCCGCTCGGCCAGGTCCCTGCGGGGCAGCACCCCGCTGGCGGCCACCGTCCGCTCCAGCATGGGGGCCGCCTCCTCCGCGCCCAGCTCGCACAGGTAGCGCAGGAGCTCCCGGGCCGGGTCGAACCGCGGCGTCGCGCCCGCCGCCCGCAGCCCCTCGCCGAGCTCGTCCAGCCGGCCCTGGAGCCGCCGGATCTCGGCCAGCTGCTTTACGTGGAACAGCAGCGCCTCCTGGCCCCGCCCGATCTCGGTGCCGAGCCGGAGGGCGCGGCCCGCCTCCGTCTCCGCCCGGCCGACCTCCCCGCGCATCAGGGCCAGGCCGGTCCGCGAGAAGGAGACCAGCCAGACCAGGTGGGGCTGGGCGAGGCGGCGGGCCAGCTCGTCGGCCTCCTCCAGCAGCTCGGCCACGCGGGCGGTGTCGCCCGCCTCCAGGGACGGCCCGGTGCGCTGGAAGGTCGCGTGGAACAGGGCGAGGGCGTCGCCGGTCCGCCGGGCGGCGGCCAGCATCTCGTCGCCGTCGGCCCGGCGCCGGGCGAGGGTGTCGGCCGCGCTGATGGTCAGGTTCCGGAGTCCCAGGACGGCCACCAGGGTGCGCGGGTCCCCCGACCGCCTGGCCAGCTCCACGGCCTCGTCGCTGAGCTCGAAGCGGCGGTCGCCGTCGGGCGCCCAGGTCAGCTCGGAGGCCAGCTGCGCCGCCAGCAGGGCCCTGGTGCGCAGGTCGTCCGGGCTGGCCAGGCGGGCGGCCTCGGTCAGCAGCTCGATGCGTT
>DASUPQ010000952.1 GCA_036280995.1 Actinomycetota bacterium
TGGCCGCCTGCCGCTCTGCCCGTTGTGATAAGACCTACGCGAAGAGCGCCTTGTGGACTGAGTTCCCCCGGCGAGGCAGCCGAGCAGGCCAGGGCGCTCTAGCAGCAGTTGGCGGTGGCTGGCTCGCCGTGAGGATGTGCGTGTCGGTTCAGGAGCCGGCGGTTCATCCGGGTCTGGGACTGGCGGCCCCGCCAAGCGCCTGCTGGGCGCCGGGGTGGCCGCCGTCAACCTCGGGCGGCCGGTGGCCTTCGCAGACCTCGATGCGGTAGCGGCGGCCGTTCGGCGCTCGCCAGGAACCGCGCCAGGCTACCGGTTCGGGGGCAGTAGATCGGGCCTTCCTCGCCGATGGTGGCGTTGGACTCAGTGGAGAAGCCTTCGTAGGGGCGGAGGTGCAACCCTGGGCCCGGTGGTCACTGGAGCGCGACCAGGATCGGGATCAGGCCGGTCCCGGTGCCGAGCGGCTGCAAAGCCTTGCCGAGGGTCGCGCCGAACGCCCTCGACGGGTCGGTCGCCTTCATGGCGTGCCCGATGGTGGCCGACGTCGTGAGAAGGTCGCCGACGTCGATGGGCCCGTAGCCGGCGTCGACGTGGCAGTAGACCTTGCCGGACAGGGCCACCGGTGTCCGGCGTCGTCCGTGGCGGCTGTCCATGACGATGCCCGAGCGGAGGCTGCCGGCGCCGGAGACCACGCCGGCGACCCGGCGGTCGTACGTCTCGGTGCAGGGGCGGACCCGGCCTCCCTCGCCGATCGTCATCACCGATCCAGGGTCGATCCCGTCGGGTCCGTCGGCGTCGAAGTCCTCGGCGCAGTCGGCTCCGGCCAGCCTGATGTCGCCCGACCCGCCGTCGAGGTGGATCTTCACCTTTCCGTCCGCTCCCCAGATGCGCAGGTCCGCCTCGGGGCCCGGTACGCCACCGCTGGGGCCCAGGTCGAGCAGGGCGTGCTGGGCCTCGAACTTGAACACCGTGACGCCGGCCGCGTTGGTGGCGATGATCAGCTGGCGCCCGCCGTCCAGGTGAATCTTGGACGCTCCGTCGTCCCCCCGGACGCGGAGATCCCCCTCGTTGCCCTGGGCGCCGAGGTCGAGCACGGCCGCCTGGGAATCGAACTTGAACACCTGCCGGCCCTGGCCGTCGACGATGGTCACCTGGCCGGAGAACTGCTCTGACATCTCTGCCTCCTCGTCTCGGCCCCCGTTGTGCCGAAGGATGGACGCCGCCGCGACCGTCAGATGCCCACGACGGCCGAGCCGAGGTTGTCGGCGAACCGCCTCACCAGCCGGGCAGGGATCGTTCCCCCGAGGACGTCCATGATCGTTCCGGTGCTCACCGGGTTCCGGTCCGGGCACTCGGGATTGACGTACTCGTCCGCGTTCCCGAGCATGTGCCCGAACTCGTGGGCGGCGACGTCCCCGCCGTCTGTGGTGTGCCAGGTCGTCATGTTCGTCTGGCCAGGGCCCCTGCGGACCCGCACCGTGTGGTGCTCGCCGCTGGTGACCCAGAGGACCTCGAAGGCCAGCGGGCAGGTGAGCTCGCCCTGGCGGCCGCATCCGTGCCGGTCGTTCCAGCTGCTCTCGATCCCGTCCCGCCAGGTACTCCGCAGTGTGTTCATCTCGGCGGTGGAGATGCCGGCGTCGGGGACCAGGCGGATGCGGACCCGGATGTGGGTCCAGGTCTGCTCGAAGGCCGCGGTCCATCCGTAGATGCACTCGCTCCGCTCGATGGAGTGCTGCTTGCGGGCCAGGGACTCCAGCCTGGTCCGGAGCGAGACCGAGCTCGGGATGGGAGGCCCGGGGAAGATGTCGTCCTTCACCGAGTAGGCGCCGGCCACCCCGCCGTACTTCCGGGCGACGCCCTCGAGGCTGAGGTCCCTCACCGCCCTCGCCCCCCCTCGCCCCGGGCGCGTCCCACCATCTGGCGCAGGGGCCGGTTCGCCACCATGGCGCTCCGGGCGATGCGGGCATCCTGCCCGTGGCGCTGCTCCTCGTCGGCGAGGAAGTACATCGTCGCCTCGTTCCCGCGGAGGCCGATCTTGACCCAGCCGACGGTCGAGTCGGGAAGGAAGCGTGCCTCGGCCCGGGTCACCATGCTGTCGAGCGACGACGCCACCTCCTGGAGCAGCTGACGTGTCTCGGAGGGATCGAGCCGCACGGCCGGTTCGCCGGGCGCCTCCAGGCTGCCGTCGCCGGCTAGCTTCAGGTTCTCGCCGCCGCCGCCCGCCATGCCGGGAATGCCACCCAACACCCCGTAGACCACCGTGACGTCCCCGGTCAGCTCGTCTCGGGCGAGCAGGTCACGGAACTCGCTGATGAGCTGGGCCTCGGATCCTTCAGTCATTGGCGCACCTACTTTCCCGGACTTACCGTCGTCGTAGTGCGCGGATCGCTACCCTGTGGGGTATTGAGCACGCCCGGCCCAACCGTGGTCAAGGGGAAGCTTCGAGCGGCGACACCCCAGGCTGGAGCTGCCCCGCGGCCCCAACAAGGAGCCGGCCAGCATCATCGCCGCCCAGCTCCGCCATGCCGGCGGCGGCGCCCTCGCCCAGCGGGTCTACATCCACCAGCTCTCCCAGACCGCATCCCGGGTGGCCGGGCTGATCGAGGGCGTGTTCGGCCCGGCAGCGCGGGATGGGCGGGCGGTGTCGGCGGCGCGTCGGGTGGAGGGAAACCGGAGCGTCGAACCCGGCCTGATCGGACGGCCAGTAGCGGCAGTTTCGCGCTCAGAGGGGTTGTGGCAGGGACAGGATTCGAACCTGTGTAGGCAATGCCGGCGATTTTGCAGGTCGCACCGCCGTCACCCCGCCGGTCCCGTCCCATCCCTACCTGTTCTCGACAATAGCTTGTGACGTGCATAAGCAGCCTGTCGACAATCTCCGCCGTGCCTCGGCGTCCCTGCTTGTTCCACCCCGTCCCGCGCGGCCCAGCGTCGGGCGGAGGGAAGGCGGAGGGAAATCTCCGTCGACGCCTGATCGAGCTCCGTACCGACGAGGGCAGCGGGCTGGCCCATGAATCACTCTCCCCCGCCCACATGGGACGCCCATCGGGCGGTCCGAACCTCCACCATCACGCTTGGGCCGACTGCCGCAGCACGCCGGTTCGTTTCTTGACCCGCTTGTGGTGCTGTCGGTGGCACGCGGATGCAACGCGCCCGCCGCAGGCTGGTCGACGGCCGCCCGCACGACCCGGTTGGGAATCAGTCGTGCTGATCGTCGTGATGGGGTGGGTGTTGGTGATCGCGGGAACCCTCACGGGGCTCATCGGCCGGCTGTCAGCAGCCTGGCTGGCCGTAGTTCCCACAGCAGCCGGATCGGCTGCGGAGCTTCCTCCAGTTGTTCGCCAGCGCGAGCCGGGTCCTGGTGGGAAATGGCGCGTCGTAGGCGCTGAAGTTGGTGAAGAAGGCCTTTCCGGTTGACCGTGCCATGGTGATCGCGACCTTTCTCAACTGGGGGTCGACGCCGCGGGTGTTGTCGGCGGCATGGACCAGCGTGTTCCTGAGCAGCCCGGTTGCCGGCTGCCACCAAGACGGTACCCGTTCGCAGGATCGCATGGCCCCTACAGAACGTGTCGCCGGAAGCGGGCTGCGCCTGCTACGCCACTGCGGCGTCACGTGGCAGACTCCCCGGACCGCGAGACCGCGAGGTCGCTCACCGCGTTTGGTGGCGTCGAGCCGTCCAGGCCGTGACTGGTCGGGGTGCTGACACCGTGGCACCCCGGGCAGTGCCGGATGGACGGCCTACAACGATAGGGCCATCCGCCCCTACCGGTCGGTGTTGTCGGGGTGCTTCTTGAAGCCGGATGAGGTTGTGAGCGATGGGGGGCCGCGGAGATGTGGCGGTCATCTGTGGAAGAGCGGCTATTGTTCGCCGGTGCCCGTCTGCTAGTCGCCTGCGTCGACGAGATCACCACCTGCAGACGGCAGGACGTATGAGTGCGCAAAGAGGTCACATACACCGATCCTGGCCGCTCCGCTGGTTCGCTTGTGCGAGCGGCACCCGCGCCGCCGCAATGGATCGAACCCAGTCACCAGGTCCGTAGCCCACCCAGCACCCCTCCCCCACCTGTCCTTGCCACCCGTGGTGTCTCCGTCGGTCCCGCAGTCGACGACAAACCGCGCACAGACGATCCGGGTTGCGCCAGCAGCCGGGCGGCTCCGGTGGCGGAGCGGGATGCCTTGCTTCCTGGGGGACCGCCTTAGCAGATGACGTGGATCAGGCCGATCAGGGCGCCCTTGGCCTGATTCCAGACCGGGATCATCTCGGGTGTCGGCAGCAACTCCACCTGGCAGCGACGGCGCTTGAAGAGGGCAGCCGCCTCCGCTCACCTTGCAGAACATCAAGTAGAGCAGTCGTAGGGTCATGCAGCGATCATCGCGCGGCCCGGTGGCGTCTCCACGAACTGGCAAGTTAGCGCCACAACCGACTTCCTGGCACCCACAGGTGCCCCGCTCAGCCTTCTACGCTTGGGCCTCCAGGCGCGAGCTGAGGCGTCACCGGCCGCGCGTGAGGGCCAGGTTGGTTGCCGATCCAAGCGATCCACGCCCACTCCCGCGGCGTCTACGGCGCACCACCCGTCACCGCCGAGCTCGGATCGGTGTCGGCTGGGTAACGGTCGGCTTGCCCAGTGCCCCAGAGCCACGCTTGTCAGACCGCCTGCCAAGTGCTCACCGCCGAGTGCCCGCTACCAGCGGGTGTAGAAGAGGACCTCGATGGCCACCGCCTGGGCGAGTAGGAGACCCGCGACCAGGGGCAGGCTGACGCGCCAGCGCAGCAGCTGGCGCACGGCCACCACCACTGCGAACGGGACCAGGAACTGCCACATCCGCTCGACCTCGCCGCGGGTGTGGCCCCAGCAGGCGGCGGTGAGCAGGCTGGCCAGCGTGGCCGCCTCGAACGACCCCCAGGCCCGCTCCCGCGCGGCGTCGCGGAGCCGTACGACCAGGGCGGCGGCTAGCGGGAAGCCAAGGATGGCGGCGAACGCCACCAAGTCGGCGAAGGCCCACACCCACCAGATGCGCTGCTGGGTGCCCGGCGCGGTGCTCCAGAAGCGCTGTACCGCCGGGACGGCTGCGACCACGTCGTAGCCGGTGGCGGACCACAGCGCCCCGGCCAGCCCGAGCACCACGGCCGTGGTGGCGGCCGCCCAGCGCAGCACCCAGCCCCAGCCGTCGGCGGCCCGGACGGCCAGGGCGCGCACGGCCAGGAACGGCAGCACCAGGGCGGCCGCGAAGGTCAGCATCGAGGCCAGCCACAGCAGCACCCCGCCGGCCACCGTCCACCACCAGGAGCGGCGCCGCAGCCCCCGGTCGGCGGCCAGGGCGCCGCCGGCGAGCACCGGCGCCCACATCGCGTCGGCCGAGGTGGCCACGTACAGCACGGTGACCGGGGCCAGGGCCCAGCAGGCGACCGCCCAGCGCTCCCCCACCTCGCCCAGCTCGTCGCGGGCCAGGCCGGCTACCACCAGCAGACCGAGGCAGCCGGCGACGACGGTGGCCAGCGCGGCCCCGTCTAGGCCGGGCCAGACCCGGTCGACCAGCACGTAGAACACGGTCGCGAAGGGCGGGTGCACGGCGGCGTAGTCGGGCAACGAGGATAGCCGGGCCGGGAACTCGCCGAGGAAGGTCGGGATCGGGCCCACCTGGTCGACCGCGTCCGGGTATTCGCCGATGAAGGCCAGCGGCGCCGCCCAGGCCGCCGGCCCGCCGGCCAGCGCGGCCACGGCCAGGGTGAGCACTAGGACGGCGGCCATCGAGCCGGCCAGCCGCAGTGCCCGCGGCGGCCCGCTCACCAGGGCGAGCCTGACCAGGCCGGCGGCGGCCAGCAGGGCCAGTGGCAGGGCGACCACGGTGGCCGGGCCGTCCAGCCCTGGCGACCAGAACAGGTAGGAGGGCCAGCTGTAGTACCAGGGCCAGCTCGGCACCGAGAACGGCACCCGGCCAAAGCCGCGCATGCTGAAGGTGCCGAGCACGCCGACGGTCACCAGGCAGGCCGCGGCGACGGCGGTGGCCGGCAGCAGCGGGCCGCGGGCGGCGCGTCGCGCCTGTCCGGCCGGGGCGGGAGGGCGGGTGTCGGACGGCTTCACGATGCCAGTCGGACAGCTTCGGCGAGAGTGGCCGCTTCGTTGGGGACAGGTAGGAGCACAGACGGCTTCACGAGGTCGCTCCTTTGAGCCGCTCGACCAGACAAACGCAAGACGTTAGCAGACAGGGCCAAGAGGACCACTGCTTCATCGCTATCCAAAGAGGCGCGACTGCCGAGGGCAGGCGGCAACTGCTGCCTTCACGGTCTGGATGGCGTGGGCAGGCCGTTGCTCGCACAACCTACGCCCGAGCCGGCTTTGCGGTGGCCGCGCCGGTCGGCGAGGCGGCTACTCTTCAGAAAGGCGAACGGCGACCGGGTCATGGCCCGTCAGGTCCGTGCCGGGGCCGGCATGTGGACCACCGGGTCACGCCACAAATAGACCCCGTCGACCGGGGTAGGCGGCCGGCCCAGCAGGTCGGTCAGGAAGCACAGCATGGTCGCTTGGTGCTCCATCGGGCCGACGATGATCGTGTCCACGCCCCAACCGGCCAGGTTGGCTGCCAGCGCCCGGCGCCTGCCCCCGACCAGCCGCGGCGCCGGCTGGCCCCGCTGGATCGCCCCGAACGCCCTGGTGGCCGAGTTGGGGTTGGAGTCGAAACGGGGCCGCCCATCGGGAGTTGGTCCGATAACGTAGCCGCCGGGCATGCGGAACCACATGCCGGCCTCGGCTTGCCAGGTCATCGCCTTGGCGGCCCGGCGGTTGGCGAAGGGCAGAACCAGGGCCACACCCCCTTCCGGCAGCCGGCGCACGGCGCCGGTGGCGAAGAACGGTGGCGTGTCGGCCTTGCTGGCCGGGACCGGCCCGGCGGGCAGCAGGGGGGCCAGGGCCGCCACGGCCACAGCGACCGCGGCCAGCCGCCGCCAGCCGCCGCCCTTCCAGACCGCGTCCAGGAACACGGCGAGCAGCAGCCCGGCGAACAGCGCCGTGTACATCGCCAACCGGCTCGGGATCAGGCTGGCGATCACCGGCAGTTGGTGGAACGGCGCCCAGGGCAGTCCGATCGTGGTCGCCCGCCCGCCCACATGGAGATATGGGCCCATGGAGAAGACCGCCGCAAGCAGGACCATCACCGCCCCGACCCGCACCACTGGTCGGCGCCACCACCGGACGACCAGCGCGACCAGCACAAGCAGGAGCGGCACGCCCAGATAGGCGGCGTTGCCGCCGGCGAACTGGCGGACCTGTTCGGCGCTGCGCTGGGAGGAGAGGAGCTGAGGGGAGCCGGGGGTCACGTAGCCAAGCAGGTCGTTGGAGTAGTTGGTCTTGGTGATGTCGCCCTCGATGCGCTGCGGGCCGGCGAACTGGACTGAGAGCGGCTTGGCGGCGATCGCGCCGCCGACCACCGCGGCCAGCGCGAAGGCGAGCAGCGCGTGTACCACCCGGCGCCACTCCAAGCTCGCCCTCGGGTTGGTCGCCACGAGCACCAGCAAGAGCAGCACCCCGAACAGAACGGTCGCGGCCAGCAGCTCCTCGCCGATGAGGAGCTGGCAGCCGGCCATCAGCCCGAGGAGCGGCCCGACCAGCCAGGGCGGGCGGCGCTGGCGGACCAGGATCTCGTCAACCGCGAGCAGCATCAATGGGACCAGGAAGGCGAACGAGATGTGCGGGTGGTTGCTCTGGCCCAGCATCACCGGGGAAAACCCGAAGACCAAACCGCCGACGGCCGCGGCCAGGTGCCCAGAAACGTAGCGCCGGATCGCCAGGTAGGCTGCCCAGGCCGAGAGCCCGTTGGCCAGCACGAGCACCACGTTGAAGGTCAGCACCGGCCCCCACCGCGACGTCAGCGGCGAGAGCAGGTACCCGAGCAGCGGCAGCGAGGCGTTCCACATCAGGTTGACGCCGCCCGGGATGTTCAGGTGGTCGCTGAAGAGGAGCTGGCGGCCGTGGTTGACGGCGAAGGGGATCCAGCGCAGGAACCAGATGATGATGGCCGCGTCGCCGTCGGCGCCCCCCACCGTGGTTGTGGTCGGTGACGACCAGGCCGGAGCGTACCGCAGCATCGCCAGCCCGAGGAAGGCCAGCAGAAACAGCGGCGGCGGCCACGCGGTGCGCAGTCGGTTGAGAAGGGTCGGAGAGGTTCGAGATGTCGGTGCGTGCGCCGACGCGGTGGCTTCCTGGGCGACCTTTGCTGGGTCTATTGTTCCGGCACCCTTGCAACGCAGATCACCGACTGGCCGAAGGGGGGGTCAAATCGCCGCTCGGAGACGCGGACCAGCGGCACGATGACCCGGTCGTACAGCTTGACCAGCGTGGGCGTTGGCCGGCCCCTGCCACCCATTCGCACCGCCGCCCACCACGCCAACCCGCCTAGCAGGTTCACGGGCTTGAGCATCGTCACTTGGAGCCCTGCAGCCTCGACGGCTTGGCGGAGCATCTCAGGGGTATAGCGACGAACATGGCCGACGGCACGGTCGAACTCGCCGTACAGCGACGGATAGCCTGGCACGAGCAGGACCACGTTGCCGCCTGCGGCCACTGTCGAACCCATGGCTTTCAGGGCACGCACGTCCTCCTCAAGGTGTTCGAGAACGTTGATGGCGACGACCGAGTCCACCGGCGGATCGACCTTCACCTCCCCGAGGAGGTCGAGAGCTCGCACCTCGACCTCGGGCCGGCTGCTGAGCCGAGCGCGGAGCGACCACAGGCAGAAGGGATCGCTGTCGGTCACCACCAGCCGCTTTCGCCCGGTCAGCTGAGCCGTGAAGTCCCCAAGACCGGCGCCAACCTCAAGCACCGAATCGCCGAGGTGGGGCTCGATCAAGCCGAAAAGGTAGCGGCGGTAGCGGACTGCCTCGCTGAGGTCCTCCAGACCGAGGGTATGGATCGTGCCCCTACTGCCTTCGGCCGCGTCGAGTGCTCCAGCGGCGTCGGGGGCCAGCGGCGACAACGGCCCGACCGCTTTGGGCGCAGACCGGAACCGATAGCGGAGCACTGCGCCCGCGGCCCGCAAGCCGTCGCTGAAGTGGAGCTGCTTGCCTTGGCTGTAGGTGCGGGCCCGGTAGGAGATCGGCACCTCGTAAATGACCAAGCCCTTGCGCCAGAAATGCGCGGTGAGTTCCATCTCGACGGTAAAGGTCTTCGCTGTTAGCGTGAGCCCTTCCAACGCTTTGCGGGTGAAGACTTTGTAGCCGGTATACACATCCGACAGATAGCGGTTGAACAGCACATTGACGGTCACATTCAGCAGACGGTTAGCCATCCGGTGTGTGTAGGACAGCCCCGCAGCGCTGCCCTTGAAGCGCGAGCCGTAGACGACCTCGAACTCCCCGTCGAGGATCGGCTGGATGAGCGCAGGCAGCTCGGCCGGGTCGTACTCAAGGTCGGCGTCCTGGATGCAAAGGATGTCGCCGGTGGCCGCCTCCAGCCCGGTCCTGACCGCCGCTCCCTTGCCCTGGTTACGCTCGTGCACGATCAGCTGGATGTCGTCGCGGGGTGGCGGGTTGAGCAGGTAGCGGCCGACGTCGGTCGAACCGTCGTCGACGAAGATCAGCTCGGTCTCCACACCCAAGGCCGCGAAGTCCACGGCGAGCAGGCGCTGGATCACCGTCGGGAGGGCACGCAGCTCGTTGTGGAACGGTACGACGACCGACAACCTCACCCCACGAGCCTTTCCCCGTATAATGGCAAAATCGGGCGTAGGATATCACTTGCGCAGAGCAGGCTCTGGCCGCATCAGGCCAACCGCTATCCTGCTCGACAATGAACGGCTCTTCCGGCGCGACCGCCGCGGCGATCGACGCCGCGCCGTCCCGACGCGCCGAGCTGGCCGACGGCGAGCATCCGAGCAGCGCCCTGGCCCGGTGGAGACTGAACGTGGTCGCCCATCTTGCTGGCCGAGGATGGCCTGACCGCGCACGCACTGCGCGGCATCGTGACCGGCCTGTGCTACGGCGAGCGGTCGCGCACGTGGCATCTGTGGCTAGACGGCCGGACGTCCTCGCAACTCGGCGGCATCAATCGCCCGCCGCCGCACCTCCTCGCGGGGGACCTCGACCCATGGCAGCCAACAAACTACCGGCCAGCATCATCGCGCCCAACTGCGCCACGCCGACGGCGGCGCGCTCGCCCAACGGGTGTACATCCACCAGCTGCCCCAGACCGCGCCCCGCTTGGCTGGGGTGATCGAAGCAGTGTTCGCCCCGAAGCGCATGCTGGGCGGGCGGTATCGGCTGGGCGTCGGGCGGAGGGAAGCCAGCCTTCGAGCCCGACTTGACTGGGCGGCCCGCAACCGTATTGCTGCTGGTCAGGGGCTATGTGGCAGGGACAGGATTCGAACCTGTGTAGGCAATGCCGGCGATTTTACAGACCGCTCCCTTTGGCCGCTCGGGCACCCTGCCGGACCGAGGGCGGATGATACCGGCCCCCGGAGCGTCCCAACAACCGGGTGGGGGTCAGGCTTCCAGCTCGAACCAGACCACATGGCCGGGGCGGTCCGGCTCGGGGGAGGAGTCCCAGACGAGGGCCAGGGTGTCGAACAGCTCGAGGCTGCGGCCGGCAACCGAGACCGGGCGGGCGCCGTCGCGGTCGAGCGGCAGCGGGGCGCCGCCGTCGTGGACCTCGACGTGGAGCACGTGGGGGCGGAAGGCGATGGTCACCTGGAAGGCGCGGACGGTCTCGCAGGCCTCGCTGTGCAGCAGCGGGTTGGTGATGGCCTCGTCGACCAGGAGCCGGGCCGCCTCGTAGAGCTCGGTGTCGCGCAGCAGGGTGGCGGCCACGAACCGCCGGGCGTCGGCCACGTCCTCGAAGCCGCCGGTGAACTGCCGCGAGAACCCCACACCCACCTCCCCTGAGCGAACGGAGTGGAACGACTACCCGGGTTTGTCCCCCATCAACCGCCCTGCGCGACCCGGCTGTCTGCTAGCGTCCCCGAGGATCTCGAGGAAGGAGGATGCCGTGGCCGACTCCTCGTTCGACGTCGTCGCCAAGGTCGACCGTCAGGAGGTCGACAACGCCGTCAACCAGGCAAGGAAGGAGCTGTCGCAGCGCTTCGACTTCAAGAACACCGGCACCTCGCTGGCCTGGGCGGGTGAGGGGGTGGTGATCGTCTCCAAGACCGACCAGCGGGCCCTGGCCGCTCTCGACGTGTTCAAGGAGAAGCTGGTGAAGCGGTCGGTGTCGCTCAAGGCGCTGACCTCCTCGGAGCCGCGGCCTGCGGGCGGCGGGACCTACCGGGTGGAGTGCTCGTTCCTCCAGGGCATCCCCGAGGACAAGGCCAAGGCGCTGGCCAAGACCATCCGCCAGTCCGGGCTCAAGGTGCAGGCCCAGGTCCAGGGCGACCAGCTGCGGGTCACGGGCAAGAGCAAGAACGACCTCCAGCAGGCGATCGCCCTGCTCAAGGAGCGCGACGAGGGGCTGCCGCTGCGCTTCACCAACTATCGTTGAGGGATCTGGCCGGGGGGTGTCGATTCCGACGCGGGCCGCTCGTCGGTTGCATAGAGGGCGGCGAACCGCGCCGCCCCGGTCCCGGGGAGGGAGCATGCAGTACGCACTGCTGATCTACGCGAGCGAGCAGGAATGGGCCAGCCAGACCGAGGAGGAGTCCCAGGCCCAGTTCCAGGAGTACATGGCCTTCACCAAGGACATCGTAGACCGCGGCATCTACAAGGGCGGCGAGGCCCTGCAGCCGACCGCCACCGCGACCACCGTGCAGGTGCGCGACGGCGAGCGGCTAACCACCGACGGGCCGTTCGCCGAGACCAAGGAGCAGCTCGGCGGGTTCTACGTGGTCGAGGCCAAGGACCTGGACGAGGCGATCGAGATCGCGGCCAGGATCCCCGACGTCCGGCGCGGGTCGATCGAGGTCCGGCCGGTCATGGAGACGGGCATGCCGTCCTGAGGACGAGAATCCGGGGGTGAGGGTGGCCGAGGAGACCCGCGCGCTGGTCGAGCGGGTGTTCCGGGAGGAGTCAGGGCAGGCCGTGGCCACCCTCATCCGCCTCCTCGGCGACTTCGACCTGGCCGAGGAGGCCGTCCAGGAGGCCTTCCTGGTCGCCGTCGAGCGCTGGCCGGGCGGCGGCGTGCCCGACCGGCCCGGGGCCTGGATCACCACCACCGCCCGTAACAAGGCCATCGACCGGCTCCGCCGCGAGCGCGGCCTGGCCGAGCGCCGGGCCACCCTGGCCCTGCTCGAGGCCGACCGCGGCCAGGACAGCGAGATGCACACCATTGCCGACGACCGGCTGCGGCTGATCTTCACCTGCTGCCACCCGGCCCTCTCGCCCGAGGCCCGGGTCGCCCTCACCCTGCGCACCCTCGGGGGCCTCTCGACCCCCGAGATCGCCCGCGCCTTCCTGGTCCCGGAGGCGACCATGGCCCAGCGGCTGGTCCGGGCCAAGGGCAAGATCCGCGACGCCGCCATCCCCTACCGGGTGCCGCCCGACCACCTGCTGCCGGAGCGGCTCGGGTCGGTGCTGGCCGTGCTCTACCTGATCTTCAACGAGGGGTACGCGGCCACCGCCGGCGACGCCCTGGTCCGCCGCGAGCTGTGCGCCGAGGCGCTGCGCCTCGGCCAGGTCCTGGCCGGGCTGATGCCCGACGAGGGCGAGGCCCTGGGGCTGCTGGCCCTGCTGCTGCTGCACGACGCCCGCCGCGAGGGGCGGGTCGGGCCGGGCGGCGAGCTGGTGCTGCTGGAGGACCAGGACCGGGCCCGCTGGGACAAGGCCAAGATCCACGAGGGGGTCGGCCTGCTCGACCGGGCGATCCGCCGCGGCCCGCCCGGGCCCTACCAGCTCCAGGCCTGCATCGCCGCCCTGCACGCGGTCGCGCCGACGGCCGCGGCCACCGACTGGCGGCGCATCGCCGTCCTCTACGATCAGCTCATGGCGCTGAACCCCTCGCCGGTGGTCGCCCTCAACCGGGCGGTGGCGGTGGCCATGCGGGACGGCCCGGCGGCCGGCCTGGCCCTGATGGACGACCTGGCCGCGTCCGGCGACCTGGACGGCTACCACCTCCTCCACGCCGGCCGGGCCGACCTGCTGCGCCGCCTGGGCCGGGCCCCGGAGGCGGCGGCCGCCTACCGCCGGGCCCTGGAGCTGGCCGCCAACCCGGTCGAGCGGGCCTTCCTCACCCGCCGCCTGGCCGAGCTCGACCCGGCCTGACCCCATGCCCGACCGGCTCGACCGACGCCTCGGCCTGGCCGACGCGGTGGTGCTCGGGCTCGGGTCGATGCTGGGGGCGGGGGTGTTCTCGGCCGTCGGGCCGGCGGCGGGAGCGGCCGGGAGCTGGCTGCTCGCCGGTCTGGTGGTGGCCGGGCTGGTGGCCTACGCGAACGCCACCTCGTCGGCGGCGCTGGCCGCGGTCTACCCGGAGTCGGGCGGGGCCTACGTGTACGGCCGGCGGCGGCTGGGGCCGTTCTGGGGGTTCCTGGCCGGATGGGCGTTCCTGGGCGGGAAGCTGGCCAGCTGCGCCGCCATGGCCCTGACCCTCGGCAGCTACCTGGCGCCGGGGCTGGCCCGGCCGGTGGCCCTGGGCGGGCTGGCCGCGGCCACCGTGGCCAACTACCGCGGGGTGGCCAGGACGGCGGCCGCGACCCGGGTCGTGGTCGTGCTGGTGCTGGCGGCGCTGGCCGTGGCTGTGGCCGGGATGCTGCTGGGCGGCCAGGCGGCGCCGGCCAACCTGGCCGGGCCGGGGGGCTGGCCCGGCCCGCACGGGGTGCTCCAGGCGGCCGGGCTGCTGTTCTTCGCCTTCGCCGGCTACGCCAGGATCGCCACCCTCGGCGAGGAGGTGGCCGACCCGGCCCGCACCATCCCCCGAGCCGTCCCCCTGGCCCTCGGGATCGTCCTGGCCGTCTACCTGGTCGTGGCCACGGCCGCCCTGCTCGCGGTGGGGCCGGCGGCGCTGGCCGCGGCCGCCGCCCCCCTGGCCGACGCCGTCGCCGCCGGGCGCCTGGCCGAGCTGGCCCCGGTCGTGCGGGCCGGGGCGGCGGTGGCCTCGTTCGGGGTGCTGCTGTCGCTGCAGGCGGGGCTGAGCCGCACCGGGTTCGCCATGGCCGCCAACCGCGACCTGCCCCACGTCCTGGCCGCCGTCCATCCCCGCCACCGGGTGCCGCACCGGGCCGAGCTGGCCGTGGCCGCCCTGGTGGCCGCCGCCGTCCTGGCCGTCGACCTGCGCGGCGCCATCGGGTTCAGCTCGACCCTGGTGCTGGTCTACTACGCCGTGGCCAACGCCGCCGCCTGGACCCTCGGCCCAGGCGAGCGGCGACGGCCGCGCTGGCTGGCCGGGACGGGGCTGGCCGGCTGCCTGCTGCTGGCGGCCAGCCTGCCCGCGGCGTCCCTGCTGGCCGGCGCGGCCATGCTCGCCGTGGGGACGGTCGTGTGGGCCGTCCGGCGGGCCCGCGGTCAGCCGTCGTAGGCCATGCGCTCCAGCCGCTCGACCCGCTCGGCGGTGCCCGGGTGGGTCGAGAAGAGGCGGCCGACGCCGACGCCGCCCCTGAACGGGTTGGAGATGAACAGGTGGGCGGTGGACGGGTTGGTGGTCGCCGGCGGAGTGCCGCGCGAGTAGGCCTCGATCTTGCGCAGGGCGCTGGCCAGCGCGCGCGGGTCGTGGGTGAGCCGGGCCCCGGTGGCGTCGGCGCCGAACTCGCGGCTGCGCGAGATCGCCATCTGGATCAGCATGGCCGCGATCGGGGCCAGGATGACCATGAGCAGCGCGGCGATCGGGTTGCCGCCCTCGTCGTCGTCGCCCATGGGGACGAAGATGGCCAGGTGCGCGACCCAGGTGATGACCGCCCCGATGGTGGCGGCCACCGAGGAGATCAGGATGTCGCGGTTCTGGACGTGCGACAGCTCGTGGGCGAGCACGCCCTCCAGCTCGCGTCGGTCGAGGATGGGCAGGATGCCCTGGGTGACCGCGACGGCGGCGTGCTGGGGGTTGCGGCCGGTGGCGAAGGCGTTGGGCTGCGGGCTGGGCGAGACGTACAGCCGCGGCATGGGGATCCCGGCCCTGTCGGCCAGCCCCTTGACGATCTGGTACAGCTCGGGGAACTGGGCCTCGGTGACGGGCACCGCCCGGGCGGCGCGGATGGCGATCTTGTCCGAGTAGAAGTAGGCGATGCCGTTCATCGCCACGGCGACGATCAGCATGATCGTGATCCAGTTGCCGCCGAGCAGCGAGCCGATGAACAGCAGCAGGCCGCTCAGGCCGGCCAGCAGCAGCGTGGTCTTGAGGTAGTTCCTGCCGGTCATGCTTCTTGGCTCCTGTGCCTGCAAGGCGCCCGACTGCGGCCGGGACGAACCGGTCAAGTCGAAGTCTCGCCGCCAAAGGACGTGGCCCGAGCCCCGGCCGCGCAGGCTGCGGCGTGCTGACGGAGCGTCGGAGGGCTACTCCCCTCGACCTGACATCCCGCAGTGTACGTCGGGCGGATTCAAGGTCGTGTAAGGACCGCCCACCCCTTCCTGGACGGGTCCGGCCTCCACCCGGGGGAGGACGGCAAGGTCGTCCCGGGGGGCGACGGCGGCGGCGGGGGTCGCTGGTAAGGTGCGCGCGAGGGAGGACGGCCAGGGGGAGGGGAGCCGGAGGGAGGAAGGTGCTCGAGCTGCAGGGGCTGTCCCGCCGCTACGGCGACGTCGTCGCCCTTGAGGACCTGTCGTTCACGGTCCGCGAGGGGCAGATGTTCGGGTTCGTCGGGCCGAACGGCGCCGGGAAGACCACCACCATGCGGATCGTGCTCGGGGTGCTGCAGGCCGACCGGGGCGAGGTCCGCTGGCGGGGCCGGCCGGTCGACGCCGAGACCCGCCGCCGCTTCGGCTACATGCCGGAGGAGCGCGGCCTGTACCCCAAGATGCGGGTACGCGACCAGCTGGAGTACTTCGCGCGCCTGCACGGCCTGTCGGCCGGGGACGCGGCGAACGCGGCCGGCTACTGGATCGAGCGGCTGGGGGTGGCCGAGCGGGCCGGCGACCGGGTGGAGCAGCTGTCGCTCGGCAACCAGCAGCGGGTGCAGCTGGCCGCCGCCCTGGTCCACAACCCCGAGGTCCTGGTCCTGGACGAGCCGTTCTCGGGGCTGGACCCGGTCGGGGTCGACGTGCTGGCCGAGGTGCTGGCCGACCGGGCGAACGACGGCATCCCGGTGATCTTCTCCAGCCACCAGCTGGAGCTGGTCGAGCGGCTGTGCGAGGCGGTCGCGATCATCAACCACGGCCGCCTGGTCGCCGCCGGGCCGGTCGAGGAGCTGCGGGCCGGCGGCGGCGAGCGCCGCTGGCAGGTGGAGGTGGCCGACACGGCCGGCGACTGGGTGGCCGGCCTGGAGGGGGTGACGGTGCTGGAGAAACACAACGGGCGGGTGGTGCTGGCCGTCGACGGCGACGAGCAGCGGGTGCTCGACGCGGCCAGGGGCGCCGGTCGCGTGACCCTGTTCGGCGCCGTCCAGCCGACCCTGGCCCAGCTCTTCCGGCAGGCGGTACAGGAATGAGGACGCCACGCACGAGCACCTACGACGGCATCAAGCTGACGGCCAGGAGAGAGCTGGTCGAGCGGACCAAGCGCGACCGCTCGTTCCTCATCTCCACCCTGATCACCCTGGCCATCCTGGTCGCGATCATCTTCGTGCCCAAGTTGTTGGGGTCCGACGACCCGGAAGAGTTCGACGTCGGGCTGGTCGGCGCGGCCTCCCAGCCGCTCGGCCAGGCGCTCACCGCCCAGGGTGAGGCGGCCGGAGTCCGCATCCGGACGCGGCAGCCGGCCGCCGCGGCCGAGGCCGAGGCGGCCGTGCGCGACGACGGCCTCGACCTGGCCGTGATCGACGGGCGCGAGCTGGTGGCCAAGGCCGAGGTCGACGAGCAGCTCAACCTGCTCGTGCAGGCGGCCTCGGGGGCGGTCCGGGCCCAGCAGACCCTCCAGGCGGCCGGCGTCGAGCCGGGCGAGATCCAGGCCGCCCTGGCCCCTCCCCCGCTGCCCGTGCGCAGCCTGGAGCCGGTCGACGAGGACGCCCGCTCCAAGCGGACGATCGCCACCGTGGCCGTGTTCCTCCTCTACGGGCAGCTCATCGGCTACTGCTTCGCCGTCTCGATGGGCGTGGTCGAGGAGAAGTCGACCCGGGTGGTCGAGGTGCTGCTGGCCACCGTCCGGCCGGTGCAGCTGCTGGCCGGCAAGATCATCGGCATCGGCCTGGTCGGCCTGCTCCAGCTGGCCGTCATCGGCGCGGTCGGGCTGGCCGTGGCCGTGGCCAGCAACGCCATCACCCTGCCGCCGGACGCGGCCGGGACGATCGGCTCGGTGCTGCTGTGGTTCCTGCTCGGCTACGCGTTCTACTCGAGCATGTTCGCGGTGGCCGGGGCGATCGTGTCCCGCCAGGAGGAGCTCCAGAACACCGCCGCCCCGCTGAACCTCCTCATGATCGCGTCGTTCTTCGTCGCCTTCTCGAGCTCGGTGGGCGGCGGGGACTCGACCCTGGCCAAGGTGTCGTCGTTCCTTCCCCCGGTCGCCCCGCTGGTCATGCCGGTCCGGATCGCCGGCGGGGACGCCGCCCTGTGGGAGATCGGCCTGTCGCTGGCCATCATGCTGGTGTCCACCGTGGCCGTGGTCGTGCTGGCCGCCCGCCTGTACGAGGGGGCGATCCTGCGCACGGGGGCGCGGGTGAAGCTCCGCGACGCCTGGCGCGGCGCCCGCCGCCAGCCCGCCGCCGGCCGCGCCTGACGGCGGTGCTCAGTCCTGGTCGTCGAGCAGGCCGGCGTCGTGGGCCAGCAGGGCGATCTGGACGCGGTTGTTGAGGTCCAGCTTGGTGAGGATGCTCGAGACGTGGGTCTTGACGGTGGGGACGCTGAGGTAGAGCACGGCGCCGATCTCGGCGTTGGAGCGGCCCTGGCCGACGGCGACGGCGACCTCGCGCTCGCGGTCGTTCAGCAGGGCCAGGCGTTCCCGGGCCCGGGTGCGGCGGTCGTGGTCGGCCCCGGCGACCCGGGAGATGAGCCGCCGGGTCACGGCCGGGGACAGCACCGGCAGGCCCTGGGCGACCCGGCGGACGGCGTCCACGATCTCGGCCGGCGGGGTGTCCTTGAGGACGAACCCGGCCGCGCCGGCGCGCAGGGCCCGCAGGACGTGCTCGTCGGCGTCGAAGGTGGTCAGGATGATGACCTCCGGCGCGTTGCGGCGGGCCCGCAGGGCCTCGGTGGCGGCCAGGCCGTCCATGGCCGGCATCCGGATGTCCATCAGGACCACGTCGGGCCGGTGCCGGTCGACCATGGCCGGGACCTGGGCGCCGTCGCCCGCCTCGCCGACCACGCGCAGGTCGGGGGCGCCGCCCAGCATCATCATCAGGCCGGCGCGGACCAGCGGGTCGTCGTCGACGACGAGCACGCCGATGGGCTGGGGCCCGGACGCGGTCATGGTGGCCAGGGTAGCCATGCCGCCAGCCGCCAGCCGCCCCCGCCGGTCGGCCCGTGCTCCAGCCGCCCGTTGGCCAGGGCGACCCGCTCGGCCAGCCCGACCAGCCCCTGCCCGGCCCCGGGGTCGTCCGCGGGCCCGGGGCCGGGGGCGGGGGCGGGCACCGGCTGGTTGCGGACCTCGACCGTGAGGCCGTTGCCGGGCGACCCGGCCAGGTGGACGAGCACCTGGGCGCCGGAGGCGTGCTTGCGGGCGTTGGTCAGGGCCTCCTGCACGACCCGGTAGGCGGTGCGGCCGGCCAGGTCGGGGACGGCGCCGCAGGTCTCGTCGCGCAGGGCGACCCGCATCCCGGCCCGGCCCGACTCGGCGACGAGCTGGGCGACGTCGGCGAGGGTCGGCTGGGGCAGCTCGCCGACCGGGGCGCGCAGGACGCCGATGACCTCACGCAGGTCCTGGAGCGCCTGGTGGGCGTTCTCCCGGATCACCGTGGCGGCGCGGGCGACCTCCTCGGCGGGGGCGTCGGGCCGGAACTCGAGCGCGCCGGCGTGGACGCTCAGCAGCGACAGCCGGTGGCCGAGCACGTCGTGCATCTCCCGGGCGATCTCGTCCCGGGCGCGCTGCTGGGCCTGCTCGGCCCGCAGCTGCGCCTCGGTCTCGGCCCGGACCGCCCGGTCGCGCAGCGACTCCACGAGCTGGCGCCGGAAGTGGATGAACAGGCCCCAGCCGACCACGGCTCCCTGGATGATCACGCCGACCAGGAACAGGATCAGGCTCGGGGTCCCGGGCTCGGGCCGGAGCACGGCGTAGACCAGCGCGGCCAGGACGCTCAGGGCGAAGACGGCCGCCGTGGTCCGCGGCGGCCGGTGGATCGCCACCGTGAACAGCCCGACCACCATGGCCCCGGCGACGGTCTCCGAGAAGGTCGCCAGGGCGATCAGGAAGAGGGCGAGGCCGACCGGCCAGCGGCGGCGCAGCCACACCGCGGCGCAGCCGACCGCCCCGGCGGCCACGTCGACGGTGAACAGCCAGCCCGGCCCGGGTGGTGTCGGCGACTCCAGCCACCCACCCACGGCCAGGAGCGCGAAGATCACCGCGAACAGGAACAGCAGGCTGTCCACGACCCAGTCCCGCGGGCGGCGCCGGGGCGCCGGCCCGGCCAGGGTGATCGCCGGAGCGTCCATCCTCGCAGCCTACCGGCCCCGGGGCCGCGACCAGCGGCCACGGGCCGCCGACCATACCGAAGTCGCCGCGTCCGGTACTTCCGTCGGCCGTGGCGTCCCGGGCGGCGACGGCGGTCGGCCCGGAAGGTCCCGAGGCCGGCCGCCGCGTAGGGCGATGGCGCCTACGGACCCGCGAGCAGGGTCGAGACGGGGGCGTACTGGACCAGGAGGTTGGGGAGGACGCCGAGGACCAGGACGCCGGCCGCGGCCAGGACGACGGCGGCGCCGACGCCGGGAGCGACGGGCTGGAGGGCGGGTTCGGGGGCGCCCTCGGGTGGGCTGCCGAGCCAGAGGCTGCGGGCGACCCCGGCGTAGTAGAACAAGGCGACCACGGTCATGACGGCCATGAACACGACCAGCAGCTGCAGGGTCAGGGTGTCGCCGTTGATGGCCGATTTGAAGACCACGAACTTGGCGTACCAGCCGGCGGCCGGGGGGATGCCGGCCAGCGAGAAGAGGAACAGGGTCATGGCCGCCCCGAGGGCCGGGGCGCGGCGGGCCAGGCCGGCGTAGTCGGCGATCAGGTTGGACGGCTGGCGCTGGCTGACCAGGGTGACGACGGCGAATGCGCCCAGGTTGGTGAAGGCGTAGATCAGCAGATAGACGAGCACGGCCTGGAAGGCCTCCTCGCGGACCTCGGGGTTGGCCGAGGCGCCGGCCGCGAAGGGGACCAGCATGTAGCCGGCCTGGGCGACCGAGGAGTAGGCGAGCAGCCGGACCATGTTGGTCTGGGCCAGGGCGATGACGTTGCCGAGCAGCATGGTGAAGGCGGCCAGCACGGCGAAGGCCGGCGCCCAGTAGCGGGCGTAGGACGGGAAGGCCACGAACGTCACCTGGAGGAGGCCGGCGAACCCGGCCGCCTTGGAGGCGACCGACAGGTAGGCGGCCACCGGGACCGGGGAGCCCTCGTAGGTGTCGGGGGCCCAGAAGTGGAACGGGGCCGCCGACACCTTGAAGGCGAAGCCGGTGATGACCAGGAACACGCTCATCACGGCGGCCGGCTCGTCGCCCAGCTGGGCCAGGCGCTCGGCGATGGGGCCGAGCTGGAGCGAGCCGGTGAAGCCGTAGACCAGGCTCATGCCGAACAGCATGACCGCGGTCGATAGGACCCCGATGAGCAGGAACTTGAGCGCGCCCTCGTTGCCGCGGGCGTCGCCTTTGCGGAAGCCGGCGGCGATGAAGCCGGTGGCCGAGACGATCTCGAGCGACAGGAACAGCATGAGGAGATCTCGCGAGGACGGCATCAGCAGCATGCCGACGAAGCTGGACAGGACCAGGAAGTAGAACTCGCCCTGGTAGGCGGTGCCGGCGTCGACGTAGCGCTGGCTCATCAGCAGGACCAGCAGCAGCGAGCCCAGGAACAGGCCCTTGAACAGCAGGGCGTAGTTGTCGACCACGAACGACCCGCCGAAGGTGCTCCGCGTGCCCCCGCCGACCAGGCTGGCCAGGGCGACCCCGGCGGCCACGGTGCCGGCGATGGACAGCCAGCTGGCGACCACCTTGGCCCGCTCCACGAACAGGTCGACCACCAGCACCAGCAGGGCGGTGCCGGCCAGGACCAGCTCGGGAAGGATGGCGTGGAAGTCGATGGCCACGGTCAGGGTCTCCTCGTCATGCGAACAGTTCCGTGAACCAGCCGGTGACCGACGGGTCGGCCAGCCACAGGACCAGGCCGGGGGCGAACCCGAGGGCCACCGTGAGCACGATCAGGGGCGACCAGGCGGCGATCTCGATGGGGGCGATGTCGCCAAGGGTGCCGCCCTCCCAGCGGTCGGGGACCCGGCCGAGGTTGATCCGCTGGATCAGCCAGAGGAAGTAGCCGGCGGTCAGCAGCGTCCCCACCAGGCCGACCAGGGCCAGGCTGCGGAACAGCGGCACCGACAGGCCCGGGGCCGGGTTCCAGGCGGCCAGCAGGGCCAGGATCTCCCCCCAGAAGCCGGCCAGCCCGGGCAGGCCGAGGGAGGCGATGCAGGCCAGGGTGAACACCCCGGCCAGCCGGGGCATGAGGGTGGCCATGCCGCCGCCCAGCTCGACGATGTCGCGGGTGTGGTAGCGCTCGTGCATGGAGCCGGCCAGGAAGAACAGCATCCCGGTGATGACGCCGTGGGCGACCATGCCGAACACGGCGGCGTTGATCCCGGTCGGGGTGAGGGTGGCGATGCCCAGCATGACGAAGCCCATATGGCCGACCGAGGAGAAGGCGATCAGCCGCTTGACGTCCCGCTGGGCCAGGCAGCACAGGGCGCCGTAGATGATGGCGATCGCACCGAGCACCCCGATCGCCGGGGCCCAGGTCCGGGCGGCCTCGGGCAGGATCGGCAGGGCGATGCGCACGAACCCGTAGGTGCCCATCTTCAGCAGGATCCCGGCCAGCAGCACCGACCCGACCGTTGGGGCCTCGGTGTGGGCGTCGGGCAGCCAGGTGTGCAGCGGCCACACCGGCACCTTGACGGCGAAGCCGAGGGCGACGGCGGCGAACACGATCGTCCCGAAGGTCCCGCCGAAGCGGGCCGCCCCCAGCTCCTGGAGGGCGAGGATGTCGAAGGTGCGGCCGGCGGCCTCGGGGCTGGAGCGGAGCCACAGGGCCAGGAACCCCAGCAGCATGACCACCGACCCGATGAGGGTGTAGAGGATGAACTTGATCGAGGCGTACTCGCGCCTGGCCCCGCCCCAGACGGCGATCAGGAAGTACATGGGGATCAGGACCGTCTCCCAGAAGACGAAGAACAGCACCAGGTCGAGGGCGGCGAAGGTGCCGTTCATGCCCGTCTCGAGCAGCAGCAGCAGGGCCAGGAAGGCCTTGGGGTTGCGCGGCTCGGGCAGGATCCGCCACGAGTAGACGACGCACAGCAGGCTGAGCAGCAGCGACAGCACCAGCAGGGGCAGGGCGATGCCGTCGACGCCGACGTGGTAGCCGGCCCCGATCGCCGGGATCCAGTCCCGGGACACCTCGAACTGCATGGCCGCCCCCGCCTCGTAGTCGAAGCGGGCCAGCATGCCCACCCCGACGAGCAGGGCGAGTGCGGAGAAGCTGAGCGCCGCCCCCCGGATCAGGCCGTCCCGCTCCCGGGGGAGCACGGCGACGGCGACCGCGCCGAGCAGGGGAAGGAACACGGCCAGGGTCAGGGCCGAGTCGTCGAACCAGTCCATGCCGAGCACGCCTCCTTCCGGCTAGCCGCCGATCACCTGGGTCACCACCACGGCCAGGCCGATCACGCCGAGGAACAGCGCGGCCGCGTACCACTGGGCCTGCCCGGACTGTACATAGCGGAGGCCACGGGCGAGCCGTCTCGTCCCCAGCCCCGCCCCGTTGACCACGCCGTCGACCACCCGCTGGTCGAACCAGTAGGTGGCGGGGGCCAGGGCGCCGGCCACCGCCCGGACGACGCCCTGCTCGTACAGGTCGTCGAGGAAGTACTTGCGCTGCAGGGTCTTCCACACGACCGGGACCCGCTCCAGGTACTCGTGCTCGGGCAGGCCGCGCCGGTACAGGAGGGTCCCGAGGGCCAGACCGGCCAGGCCGACCACGGTGGTGGTCACGATCAGGCCGAGGTTGAGGGTCGCCGGCCCGTGGGCGGGCAGGGCCTCGGTCTGGATCCAGGTGGCGATCGAGTTGTCGCCAAGGCCCACGAACCCGGCCAGGGCGGCCCCGACGGCGAGCACGACCAGCGGGAACAGCATGGCCGCGTCGGCCTCGTGCGGGCGGCCCTGCCCGCGGTAGGCGGCCCCGAAGGTCAGCCACAGCATCCGGCCCACGTACAGGGCCGTGATGAAGGCGGTGACCATGCCGGTGACGAACACGATCTGGGCCACGCCCTGGCTGGTCGCGGCCTCCCCGGCGCCGGCGAAGCCGGCGTTCCAGGCGTCGGTGAGGATCTCGTCCTTGGACCAGAACCCGGCCAGGGGCGCGATCCCGGTGAGGGCCAGGGCCCCGACCAGGAAGGTCGCGAAGGTGACGGGCATCGCCCTGGCCAGGCCGCCCATCTCGCTCATGTTGTTGGAGTGGACGGCGTGGATGATCGCGCCGGCGGCCAGGAACAGCAGGGCCTTGAAGAAGGCGTGGGTGAACAGGTGGAAGATCCCGGCCGAGTACCCGCCGACGCTGAGGGCGGCCATCATGTAGGCCAGCTGGGAGACGGTCGAGTAGGCCAGCACCCGCTTGATGTCGTCCTGGACCAGGGCCAGCAGGGCCGCGATCAGCATGGTGATGCTGGCCAGGATGCCGATCTCGTTCAGCACCGACCCGGAGGCCTCGAACACCGGGTACATGCGGGCGACCAGGAACACCCCGGCCGCGACCATGGTGGCGGCGTGGATCAGGGCCGACACCGGGGTCGGGCCGGCCATGGCGTCGGGCAGCCAGGTGTGGAGCGGGAACTGGCCCGACTTGCCGATGGCCCCGCAGAACAGCAGGGCCGCGCCCAGGGTGACGGTGGCGCTGGAGATCTCGCCCGTCTCGACGCCCTCGATGATCCGCTCGATCTCGAAGCTGCGGGCCGCCCAGGCGAACACGAAGATGCCGGCCATGAAGCCGAGGTCGCCGACCCTGGTGGTGAGGAACGCCTTGACCGCGGCCCGGGCGTTGGCCACGTCCTCCCAGTAGTGCCCGATCAGGAAGTACGAGCAGACGCCCATGATCTCCCAGCCGAACAGCATCAGCAGCAGGTTGTCGGCCAGGACGACGATCAGCATGCCGGCGGTGAACAGCGACAGGTTGGCGAAGAACAGGGTGTAGCGCTCGTCGCCGCGCATGTAGGAGATCGAGTAGATCTGGACGAACAGCGACACGGTGGTGACCACCACCATCATGACCGCGGCCAGGCCGTCGACGGTCATGCCGATGGGCAGGTCGAAGCCGGCCCCGATGGGCGCCCACTCGTAGCTGACGTGGTAGGCGTCGGCCCCGCCGATCACCCCGAACAGGATGGCCAGGCTGATCACCCAGCCGATGGCCACGGCGAGGATGCCGATCGCCGCCCCGCCGCCGGGGAGGCGCTTGCCCAGCAGCAGGAGGACCGCCCAGGCGACCAGGGGCAGGGCGGGCACGAGCCAGGCCAGCTTCTCCACCTACGCTCTCCTCTCAGGTCACCAGCGCAGCAGGTCGACCTCGTCGATGTTGACCGTCTCCCGGTTGCGGAAGATCAGCAGCACGATGGCCAGGCCGATGCCGACCTCGGCGGCGGCCACGGCGATCACGAACAGCGCGAACACCTGGCCGGAGACGAGCTGGTCGCGCAGGTAGGCGTTGAACGCGACCAGGTTGACGTTGACCGCGTTCAGCATCAGCTCGATGCTCATCAGCACCATCACCGCGTTGCGGCGGGCCAGCACGCCGTACACCCCGGCGCTGAACAGGAAGGCGGCGAACACCAGCGGGTACATCAGCGGCATTGCTGGCTCTCCTCGGTTGTCAGTCGCGGCGGGCGAGGACGATGGCGCCGACCAGGGCGGCCAGCAGCAGGACGCTGACCGCCTCGAAGGGCAGCACGTAGTTCCGGAACAGCGATTCGCCGAGGGCCTCGGTGGCGGTGGCGGCCTGGTTGGCGATGCGCTTGTCGCCGAAGGCGCCGGCCAGGAAGACCGTGAACATGATGAACACGGCGGCCCCGACCACGAAGGCGCCGACCCGGGCCCGCAGGGTGTTGTCGAGCACCCGGCGGCCCACGGGGGCCCTGGTCAGCATGATGCCGAACAGGATCAGGACCACGATCGCGCCCACGTAGATGATGACCTGCACGAAGGCCACGAACGGGGCGGCCAGGAGCAGGTACACGCCGGCCACGCTGGCCAGGGCGACGACCAGGTACAGGGCGGCGTGGACGACGTTGCGGCTGGTCACCACCAGCAGCCCGGCCAGGCCGCCGACCACGGCCAGGATCAGGAACGCGACCTCCTGCCCGTTCACTGCTGGCCCCGCTGGGCCGCGCGGAGCTTGCGGGCGTAGGCGGCCTTGGCCTTGGCCCGGGCCGTCCGCTCGGGCTCGCCGGCCTCGATCAGCCGGTCGTAGGTCTCCTGGTCGACCTCGATCTCCAGGTGCTCGGCGTCGACCTGGGCCACGGCCGCCCCCGGGGCCACGTCCACGGCCGTCCCCGCCGCCGTCGCCTCCCCCTCGGGCGTCCGAGCCTCCGGGTCGCGCGCATCCGCCGCCGGTTCGGCCGCCTCGGGGGCTCCCGCCGCCGACGGCGCCGCGGGAGCGGTCTCCGGCGCGGCCACGGCCGCGGCCGGGGTCTCCACCGATCCCGCCTCTTCCACCTCGCTGGGCGGGGGCGGGGCGGCGGCCTCGGCAGGTGGGGCGGGGGCCGGGGCGGCCCCGGCACCCCCGGCCGCCTGGGCGGCCCGGGCCTCCGCCTTGGCCCGGCGCATGTAGGCCGCCTTGGCCTTGGCCCTGGCCGTGCGGTCGGGTTCCCCGGCGGCCAGCAGGCGGTCATAGGTGGCCTGGTCGATCCCCGGCTCGACCTCGACGTCGGCCGGGCGGGCAGCGGCCGGGGCCGCCTCACCGGCCACTCCGGTGGCGGCGGCCGCTCCGGTGGCGGCAGGCGCCCCGGTGGCCGCGGGTGCCCCGGCGGTTGCCGCGGGGGCTTGACCCGCCCCGGCGGGCGCGGCCGGCGCGGCGGCAGGAGCCGGCTGGGCGGCGGCAGCGGCCTGCTCGGCCGCGGCGGCGGCCTTGGCGGCGACTGCCTCGCGGGCCTTGCGGGCGGTCTCGACCTCCTTGGGCTCGACCGCGCCCTCCTCGAGGGGGTCGGGCGCCGGCACCGAGTAGGCCCAGGTCCGCAGGGTGTCCATCTCGTGGGTGAGCTTCTCGATCTGCGACTCGGCGTACTCGAACTCGGGGCTCCAGTGGAGCGCGTCGAACGGGCACACCTCCACGCAGATGCCGCAGTACATGCAGAGGGCGAAGTCGATCGCGAACCGGTCGAGGATGTTGCGGGTCCGGGCCCGGCCGCCCTCCTTGGGGGCGACCTGCTCCTTGTGGGAGTCGATGTAGATGCACCAGTCCGGGCACTCGCGCGCGCAGAGCATGCACACGGTGCAGTTCTCCTCGATGAGCGCGATCACCCCCCGGCTGCGGGCCGGCAGGTCCGGCTTGACGTGCGGGTACTGCCGGGTCGCGGCCGGCCTGGTCATCGTCTTGAGGGTGACGCCGAGCCCCTTGAGCAGCCCGACTCCCTTGAGCGCCGGCATCAGACCCCCACCCCGTAGACCTTGAGGAACCCGACCACCAGGAGCAGGCCCAGCGACACCGGCACCAGCCGGATCCAGGCGAACGACTGGAGCTGGTCCTCGCGCAGCCGCGGGTAGGTGGAGCGGGCCCAGATGACCACGAACGACAGGGCCAGCACCTTGGCCGCCAGCCACCACGGCCCGTCCAGGAACGGCCCCTTCCAGCCGCCGAGGAACAGGGTGGCCGCGATGGCCGACTGGGACACGATCCCGGCGTACTCGGTGAGCAGGAAGAACGCGAACCGCAGCCCGGTGTACTCGGTGAGGTGGCCGAAGACCAGCTCGGAGTCGGCCACCGGCATGTCGAACGGGGGCCGGGTCAGCTCGGCCAGCGCCGCCGTGCCGTAGACGAAGAACCCGACCACCAGCGGGCCCACGATGTAGCCCCACCAGCCCTGGCGCTCCACGATCACGGCCAGGTCGGCCGACCCGGCCTGCATGGCCACGGCGGCCGCGGCCAGCACCAGCGGCAGCTCGTAGGCGATCAGCTGGGCGGCGGCCCGGATCCCGCCCATCAGCGAGTACTTGTTGGCGCTGGACCAGGCGGCCATCAGCACCCCGATGACGCTGACGCTGGACAGGGCCAGGGTGACGAACAGGCCGACGTCGGAGCGGATCGGGACCAGGTCGGGGCCGTAGGGGATGAAGCCGAAGACCAGGATGGCCGGGATCAGGGCGACCGCGGGGGCCAGGGCGAACACCCACTTGTCGGCCGCCTGCGGGATGATCGACTCCTTCTGGACGAACTTGATCCCGTCGGCCACCAGCTGCAGCACCCCGTGGAAGCGGCCGGCCTCCATCGGCCCCAGCCGGGCCTGCATGTGGGCCATGACCTTGTGCTCCATGTACCCGACGACCAGGGGGAAGGTCAGGAAGATGACCAGGACGGCCAGCACCTTGACCGGCATCAGCACCCAGTAGTTGTCGAGCAGGTCGCGGACGGAGTCGATCACCGGTCGATGTCCCCCACGATGAAGAACATCGAGCCCATCACGGCGATCATGTCGGGCAACAGGGTTCCCTTCAGCAGATAGGGCAGCGAGGAGATGTTGTTGAACGACGGCGTGCGCATCTTGAACCGCCAGGGTGTCTTCTCGCCGTGGGAGACCATGTAGTAGGAGAGCTGGCCCAGCGGCGCCTCGGTGCGCACGTAGGCGTGGCCCTGGGGCGCCCTGACCACCTTGGGCAGCTTGACGCTGACCGGCCCGGGCGGGATCCGCTCGTTGACCTGCTCGATGATCCGCAGCGACTCGCGGATCCGGCCGATCAGGGTGGCGTAGCGGTCGTAGCAGTCGCCGTTGCGGCCGGTGGGCACGTCGAACTCGACCTGGTCGTAGAACAGGTAGGGCTCGGTCTTGCGGGAGTCCTCGGGCACCCCGGCCGCCTGGAGCAGGGCTCCGCTGACCCCGTAGGAGCAGGCCACGTCGGCCGGGAGGACCCCGATGCCCCTGGTCCGGGCGGCGAAGATCTCGTTGCCCAGGACCAGGTCCTCGTACTCCTTGAGGCGCTCGCGCATCCGCGGGACCAGGTCGCGCGACATCTGGACGGCCCCGCGGGGCAGGTCCTGCTTGAGACCCCCGACCCGGCAGTAGGTGAGGTGCAGGCGGCCCCCGGTGACCCACTCCATCAGGGCCTGGATCTCCTCCCGCTCCCGGAAGGCGTAGAACATCGGCGTGATCGCGCCCAGCTCCAGCGGGTAGGAGCCGACGAACATCAGGTGGTTGAGGACCCGGGTCCACTCGGCCATCAGCATCCGGATCCAGGTCGCCCGCTCGGGCACCTCCAGCTCCATCTGCCGCTCCACGACCAGGGCCACGCCCAGCTCGTTGCAGATCGACGACACCCAGTCGTGCCGGTTGACCAGGGCGATGATCTGCCGGTAGTCGCGGTACTCGGCCAGCTTCTCGAACGAGCGGTGCATGTAGCCGATCACCGGCTGGGCGTCCTCGATCATCTCGCCGTCGAGGGTCACCAGCACCCGCAGCACCCCGTGGGTGGCCGGGTGCTGGGGGCCGACGTTCAGGGTCATGTCCTGGGTGTGCAGCTCCCGGTCGGCCTTGTCGCGCACGATGATGCCGACCCCGGTGCCGTCGGCGGCCTGGAAGGCCACCCCACCCTGCTCGAGCTCAGTGGCCACGCTACTCCCCCGGTTCCTTGGCGCCCGGCCAGGGCTTGGCCTCCCTGGTCAGCAGGGCGAACTCCTTGCGCAGCGGGTGGCCCTCGAACTCCTCGGGCAGCAGCAGCTTGGCCAGGTTGGGGTGGCCGTCGAAGCCGACCCCGAACAGCTCGGCCGTCTCCCGCTCGTGCCAGTCGGCCCCGGCCCACAGGTCGCTGACCGTCGGCAGGTGCCCGCCGTCGCGCGGCACCACGGCCCGCACCTGGAGGTGGTGGCGGTGGCTGGTCGAGTAGACGTGGAGGACGACGCCGAGCCCTTCCTCCTCCTCGTCCACGCCGCACAGGAAGTCGAAGAAGTTGCAGGCCAGCTCCGGGTCCCGCCGGGCCCGCTCGGCCACCCGCCGCCAGTCGTCGGGGGCCACGGTGACCGTCAGGGTGCCGTAGGCGACCTCCGGCTCGACGGCGTCCCCCAGCTCCGCGACCAGGTGGTCGCGCAGGGCGTCGGCGTCCACTAGGCGTCAGCCCCCACGACGATCGGCTCCGGCCGCTTGGCGCCGTTGGTGTACCGCTGGCGCAGCGACTCCGACCCGATCCGCTTCTGCAGCTCCATGATCCCGTTGAGCAGCGCCTCGGGCCGGGGCGGGCAGCCGGGCACGTAGACGTCGACCGGGATGATCTGGTCGACCCCCTTGGTGACCGAGTAGGAGTCCCAGTAGGGGCCGCCGCAGTTGGAGCAGGAGCCGAACGAGATCACGTACTTGGGCTCGGGCATCTCCTGGTACAGCCGCTGCAGGGCCGGGGCCATCTTGTCCGTCAGGGTGCCCGACACCACCAGCAGGTCGGCCTGGCGCGGCCCGTGGGCGAACGGGATCACCCCGAGGCGGATGAAGTCGTGGCGGGCCATGGAGGTGGCAATGAACTCGATGGCGCAGCAGGCCAGGCCGAAGTTGAACACCCACAGCGAGTACTTGCGGCCCCAGTTGAAGACGAACTTGATGGGTTGCGGCAGCTCGACCGAGTCGACTAGGCCCACCGGAGGACCCCCTTCTTGAACGCGTACAGGAGGCCGATCGCGAGCACGCCGATGAACACGACCATCTCCCAGAAGGCCGCCACCCCGAGCTTGTCGAAGACCAGCGCCCACGGGAACAGGAAGACGCTCTCGACGTCGAAGATGACGAACAGGAAGGCGAACACGTAGTAGCGGATCTGGGTCTGGGACCAGGTGGTGCCCACCGGGTCCATGCCGCTCTCGTAGGTGGTGAGCTTGCCGGGCGTGGGACGGTTCGGACGAAGCACCCGGTTGGCGCCGAACGCGACCGCCACGAACGCGACCGAGAGCACCAGAAGGGCGGCGAACGTGCCGTAGGCCTGGAAATACGTGGTCATAGGTGGCGCAGATTCTAGTCCAGTGGGTGGGGAACCGGCCAAGCTCACGCCGGTGCCCCGGCGCGCCGACCTTGCGAGGGATGAGGGGCACCGCTGGGCATCTCCAATCGGCCAGCCGTTCCTCTTCAGACCTGGCGGTCGAGCACCTGGTCGGCCACGGCCTGCAGGGCCGCGCGAACCGGACCGTTGGGAACGCCCTCCAGGGCGGCGCGGGCGGCGTCGACCTCGGCCTGGGCGGTGCGGCGGGCCTCGGCCAGGGCGGGGGAGCGGCGCAGCAGGTCGAGGGCGTCGGTGACGGCCCCGTTGTCGTGGTCGCCGTCGAGGACCGCGGTGAGCCGGTCGGCGTCGGGGCCGCCGTCGCGCAGCAGGTAGAGGATGGGCAGGGTGCGGACCCCGGCCCGGAGGTCGCTGCCTGGAACCTTGCCGGCGACGCCGGGGTCGGCGGTGATGTCGAGCAGGTCGTCGCCGAGCTGGAACGCCCGCCCGACCCGCTCGCCGAACTCGGTCAAGGCCTCCACCACCCGGGGGTCGGCCCCGGCCAGGTAGCCGCCGAGCCGGCTGGCGGCCGCGATCAGGGCGCCGGTCTTGTCGGCGAGCACGGCCAGGTAGTGCTCGACCGGGTCGTCGTCGGGGCCGGGGCCGCGGACCTCGCGGATCTGGCCCTGGGTGAGGCGGGCGATGGCCCGGGCCAGCACCCGGGTCGCCTCGGTGCCGAGGCTGGCCGTGACCTCCGAGGCCCTGGCGAACAGGTAGTCGCCGGTGAGCACGGCCACCTTGTTGTCGAAGCGGGCGTTGGCCGAGCGCTTGCCCCGGCGCAGCTCGGCCTCGTCCATGACGTCGTCGTGGTAGAGGCTGGACAGGTGGGTGAGCTCGATGGCCACGGCCGCCCCGACCAGGCGGGGCTCGGCCGGGTCGCCGGTGTGGCCGGCGATCAGGACCAGGGTGGGGCGCAGCCGCTTGCCGCCGGCGGTGACCAGGTAACTGGCCGCCTCGTGGACGAACGGGTCGGCGGTGGTCACCGCCTCGCCCAGCGCCTCCTCGACCCGGCCGAGCCCGGCCTTGACGTCGGCCTGGATGCCGGCGAGATCGTCGGTGGCTCCGGATCTGGCCCGCGACACGCCTACCCCAGGATCCTCTCGGCCGACCTCGCCGCCGAGATCAGCGCCTCGGGGGCCAGGCCGATGGCCACGGTCAGCAGGCCGGCCAGGCCGAGGGCGAGCCCCAGGGCCCGGGTCGGCCCGGGTGACGTCTCGGCCTCGGCGTCGCCCACCGGCTCCTGCAGGTAGGCGACGACCAGCACCCGCAGGTAGAAGAAGGCGGAGATGACCGAGCTGATCACGGCCACCACCACCAGCCAGGTCAGGCCGGCCTCGATGCCGGCCAGGAACACGTAGTACTTGGCCCAGAAGCCCGACAGCGGCGGGATCCCGGTGAGGGCCAGCATGAACACGGCCAGCAGCCCGGCCGCCCACGGGTGCCGGCGGGCCAGCCCGCGGTAGTCCTCCAGCGACGACCGCTCCCGGATCGCCTCGTCGTCGGCCGGTCCGAGCCGTGACACGTACTGCACGACCATGAACGCCCCCATCACCATGAAGGCGTAGACCAGCAGGTAGAACATGGACGCCGACACCCCAGCGGGCACGGTGGCGGCCGCGGCCACCCCGACCAGCAGGTAGCCGGCGTGGCTGATGGAGGAGTAGGCGAGCATCCGCTTGAGGTCGGTCTGGACCACGGCCAGGCCCGCCCCGACCAGCATGGTGACCACGGCGACGGCGGCGATGGCCGGCCGCCAGGTCACCACCAGCCCGCCGAGGGCCCCGGCGAACACCCGCAGGAACACGGCGAAGCCGGCCACCTTGGTGGCCGCGGCCATGAACGCGGCCACCGGGGTCGGGGTGCCCTGGTAGACGTCGGGTGTCCACATGTGGAACGGCACCGCCGACACCTTGAAGCAGAACCCGACCGCCAGCAGGCCGACCCCGGCCAGCAGCAGGGTGCCGTCGCCGGTCGGGTCGCCGCTGGCCCGGGCGATGCCGAGCAGGTTGGTGGTGCCGGTGGCCCCGTAGCAGAGCGCGATCCCGTACAGCAGGAACGCCGAGGAGAACGCCCCCAGCAGGAAGTACTTCATGGCCGCCTCCTGGGCGGCCAGGCGCCGGGTCTCGCCGGCCAGCACGTACAGGCTGAGGGACAGGATTTCCAGGGCGATGAACACCACCAGCAGGTCGGAGGCGGCGGCCAGCAGGATCATCCCGAGCAGGGCGAGGATCAGCAGCGGGAACTGCTCGGGCGGGCTGTCGTCCGGCTCCCCCTCCGGGGTGTCGCCCTGGGCGACCATCAGGGTGGCCAGGACGCCCACGGCCAGCAGGACCACCCGGGCGTAGCGGGTGATGCCGTCCAGGGAGACGGCGCCCTCGAAGGCGACCCGCTCCAGGTCCCAGTTCCAGGCGGTGAGGGCGGCCGCGACGGCCAGCCCGGCCAGGGTCAGGCCGGCCAGGACGCCGCGCCCGGCCTTCGGCCAGAAGGCCACCACCAGCAGCAGCACCACCCCGGCGACGAGCAGGGCCAGCTCGGGGGCGATGGCGCGCCAGTCGACCTGCGGCAGGGGCAGCGGCTGGGTGTTGGCTTGGGCCAGCGGGTGCACGTGGCTCCTCCGGGGTCAGGGACTCGGGGCCTGGGTCTGCTCGACGACGCGCTGGGCCGACGGCTCGACCCGTTCGAGCACCGGCCGGGGGAACAGGCCGAGGACGATGATGGCGGCGACCAGCGGGGCCAGGATGGCCCATTCCCGGCCGTTCAGGTCGGGCATGGCCCGGTTCTCCTCCCGCTCCAGCGGCCCGTGCCACATCCGCTGGTAGGCCCAGAGCAGGTAGACGGCGCCCAGGATCACCCCGACGGTGGCCAGCACGGCGTAGACGCGATTCTCCAGGAAGGCCCCGAGCAGGGTGAGGAACTCGCCCACGAACCCGACCAGGCCGGGCAGGGCGACCGAGCCGAGGGTGATCACCAGCATCACCCCTGCCATGCGGGGCACGGCCTGCTGGAGGCCGCCGAACTCGTCGATCCGGCGGGTGCCGCGTCGCTCCTCCAGCATGCCGGTGACGAAGAACAGCCCGCCGATGACCAGCCCGTGGGCGACCATGTAGAACACCCCGCCCTGGAGCCCCTGGAGGTTGAAGGCGAAGATGCCGAGCACGATGAAGCCCAGGTGGGACACGGACGAGTAGGCGACGAGGGTCTTGAAGTCGCGCTGCATGGTGGCGACCAGGGCGCAGTAGAGGATCCCGACCACGGCCAGGATGAGCAGCAGCGGCTGGGCCCAGCGGGCGCCGTCGGGGAACAGCGGCAGGGCGAAGCGGAGGAACCCGTACACGCCCAGCTTGGACATGACCCCGGCCAGCAGCACGGTGGTGGTGGTCGGGGCCTCGGTGTAGGCGTCGGGCAGCCAGGTGTGGAACGGCCACACCGGGGTCTTGATGGCGAAGGCGGCGAAGAAGGCGGCGAACAGCCAGCGTTGGGTGGCCGGCGACTTGTCGAAGTCGACCAGGGCCTGGTAGTCGAAGGTCGGGGTGCCGGTCGCCTCCCGGTGCAGCCAGAACAGGGCGATGATGCCGACCAGCATGAGCAGCCCGCCGAGCAGGGTGTAGACGAAGAACTTGACCGCGGCGTACACCCGCCGCTCGCCCCCGAACGAGCCGATCAGGAAGTAGCCCGGGACCAGCACCGCCTCCCAGAACACGTAGAACAGGAACAGGTCCAGGCTCACGAACACGCCCAGCATGGCCGTCTCCAGCACCAGCAGCAGGCCCAGGTAGGTGCGCGGCCGGTCGGCCATGCGCCAGGAGCCGGCGATGGCCAGCGGGGTGAGCACGGCGGTGAGCAGGACCAGGGGCAGGCTGACCCCGTCGACCCCGACCCGGTAGCTGACCCCGAAGGCCGGCACCCACTCGGCGGTCATGCCGAGCTGGAACCCGGGGTCGCCGGTGCGGAAGCGGGCCGCCAGCACGACCGCCAGGGCGAGCGTGGCCAGGCTGGCCGCCAGCGCCACCAGCCGGGCCGTCTCCTGCCGGGCCGCCGGGACGAGGGCGACCAGCAGCGCCCCGGCCAGGGGGGCGAACAGGGTTGCGGTCAGCAGCACGGCGGCGGCTCCAGGGACGAGGGGGTCATGGCCGGAACACCAGGAAGGCGACGATCAGCACGGCGCCCCCGAGGACGCCGAGGGCGTAGCTGCGGACCAGGCCGGACTGGAGGCGGCGGCCGCTGCGGGCGGCGTCCCCGACCAGCTCGGCCACGCCGTTGACGGCCCCGTCGATGCCACGCTGGTCGACGTTGCGGGCCAGGAAGGCGGCGAAGGCGCCGCCCAGGTTGACGGTGAAGAACTCGTAGACCTGGTCGACGTAGAGCCGCTCGGCCAGGGGCCGCCAGGCGCCGGCCCAGCGGCGGCGCAGGGCCAGCCAGTCGAACGGCCGGACGTACAGCAGCCAGGCGACGACGGCCCCGACCGCGGCCAGCCCGGTGGCCACCGCCGACAGCCCGGCCGCGGCGGCCAGCGACTCGTGCTCCTCGGGCGCGCCGAGGACCGGCTCCAGGAACTGCTGGAAGCGGCCGCCCTCGCCGGTGAAGGTGGTGAGGGCGAACCCGGCCACCAGGGCCAGGACGCCGAGCACGATCAGCGGGATGGTCATGACCGGCGGCGACTCGTGCGGGTGGCGGCCCTCGGGCCAGCGCCGCTCGCCGAAGAAGGTCAGGAACACGTAGCGGGACATGTAGAAGGCGGTCAGGCCGGCCGTGAACACCCCGATCGCCCAGGCCAGCAGGCCGAGCCCGCCGTGCTCGAACAGGGCGGCCAGCACCTGGTCCTTGGAGTAGAAGCCGGAGGTGAACGGCACCCCGACGATGGCCGCCCAGGCGGCCATGGTCGTCCAGAAGGTGATCGGCATGGCCGAGCGCAGCCCGCCGAAGTGCTTGACGTCGGTGTCGTCGTCGTTGCCGTGCATCACCGACCCGGCCCCGAGGAACAGCTGGGCCTTGAAGAAGGCGTGGGTGACCAGGTGGAGCATGCCGGCGGCGTAGCCGATCGGCCCCAGGGCGACGCCGATGAACATGTAGCCGAGCTGGGAGACGGTCGAGTAGGCGAGGATCTTCTTGATGTCGTCCTGGCCGATGGCGATGAGCGCGGCCAGCAGGGCGGTGCCGGCGCCGACCAGCAGCACCACCGTCTGGGCGGTGCCCGAGGCCTCGAAGATGGAGTGGGTCCTGGCGACCAGGAAGACACCGGCCGTGACCATGGTGGCGGCGTGGATGAGAGCCGACACCGGGGTCGGGCCGGCCATGGCGTCGGGCAGCCAGACGTACAGCGGGAACTGGGCGCTCTTGCCCGTGCAGGCCAGGAACAGCAGCAGGGCGATGGCCGTGGCCGTGCCCGCGGCCAGGGCGCCGGCCTCGCCGAAGACGACGTCGAAGTCGAGGCTGCCGGTGGTGGCGAAGACCAGGAACATGGCCAGCAGGAAGCCGACGTCGCCGATGCGGTTGGCCAGGAAGGCCTTCTTGGCCGCGGGCGGCGCCCACACCTCGCGGGTGTCGTCGGGCTCGCCTTCGACCAGGCGGCCGCGCGGGTTGACGACCAGCAGCCGCCGGTTGAACCAGAACCCGACCAGCAGGTAGGAGCAGAGCCCGACCCCCTCCCAGCCGAGGAACATGACCAGGAAGTTCTGGGCCAGGACGAGCACCAGCATCGAGGCCACGAACAGGTTGAGCCAGGAGAAGAAGGTCTCGCGCCGCTCGTCGTGGGCCATGTAGCCGATCGAGTACAGGTGGATGAGGCTGGAGACGCCGGTCACGACCAGGGCCATGACGGCCGACAGGGGATCCCAGCGGAGGTCGAAGGCGACCCGCAGGTCGCCGGAGACGAACCACTCGTAGCCCCGCAGGATCTGGGTGCGCTCCTCCCCGGGATGCGACAGCAGCTCGAAGAAGGCGGCCACGGCGACGGCGAAGGCGGCGGCGACGGCCAGGGTGGCGATCCAGCCGGCCAGGGCGCGCAGGCGCTGGCCGAAGAGCACGTTGACCGCGAACCCGGCCAGGGGCAGGACCGGGAGCAGCCAGATCAGTCGGGTCGCGCCGGTTGCGTTCAGGAGGTCACCCCTTGAGCAGGTTGACGTCGTCGACCGAGATCGACGAGCGCTTGCGGAAGATGGCGACGAGGATGCCGAGGCCGACCACGACCTCGGCGGCGGCCACGGCCATGACGAAGAAGGCCAGCACCTGGCCGTCGAGGGCGCCGTTGGTCTTGGCGAAGGTGATGAACGACAGGTTGACCGCGTTCAGCATCAGCTCGATGCACATGAACACGACGATGGCGTTGCGCCGGATCAGCACCCCGACCACGCCGATGCCGAACAGGACGGCCGACAGCAGGAGGTAGGCGCCGGGTCCGACCCTCATGGCTGCTGCCGCTTCCCGAGGACGAGGGCGCCGACGGCGGCCACCACCAGCAGCACCCCGGCCGTCTCGAAGGCGAAGGTGTAGCGGGTGAACAGGATCCGGCCCACCGCCTGGACGTTGCCGCCCTCGTTGGCCGCGGCCAGGCTGGCCGGGGCGGCGTCGAACACCCCGGCGAACAGGGCGCCGACGATCGTGACCAGCAACCCAAGGGTGAGCAGCACGGCCGCCGGGCGCTGGCCCCTCATCTGTTCCTTCACCACCACCTCGTTGCCGATGCCGAGCAGCATCAGCACGAACAGGAACAGGACCATGATCGCCCCGGCGTACACGATCACCTGCACGGCGGCCACGAACTGGGCCTCCAGCAGCACGTAGAACCCGGCCAGGCAGAAGAAGTTGACCACCAGCAGCAGGGCCGAGTAGACGGCGTTGCGGGTCAGGACCATGCCAAGGGCGGTGGCCACGGCCAGGGGGGCGAGCACGACGAAGACGATCAGCTCGGCCTGCTCGGATGCGGTGGCGGCCAGCACCGGCGTCACTTGGGCACCACCTTTTCGATCGGGGGTGCGAGCGGCAACGGGATCACCTGGGGACCGTCCTGTCGGGGGGGAGCTCGCGGTCGGCCTGGCGGGTCTCCTGCTCGCGCAGCAGCGCCCAGACCGGCTCGACCGACTCCTGGGAGACGGACGCCTGGGGGCCGTAGCGGGCGATCGTCGGCGGCCCGTCCTCGGCGTCGACGTGGGGCGGGGCCTTGGCCCCGGAAGGCACGGCGGCCAGCAGGTCGGGCTTGTCGTAGACCAGCCCCTGGCGGGTCGGCGAGGACAGCTCGTACTCGTTGGTCATGGTCAGGGCGCGGGTCGGGCAGGCCTCGATGCAGAGGCCGCAGAAGATGCAGCGGTTGTAGTTGATCTGGTAGATGGCCGCGTACCGCTCCCCGACCGAGTAGCGGGCCTCCGGGGTGTTGTCGGCCCCCTGGACGTAGATGGCGTCGGCCGGGCAGGCGTAGGCGCACAGCTCGCAGCCGATGCAGCGCTCCAGGCCGTCCGGGTAGCGGTTGAGCTGGTGGCGGCCGTGGAACCGGGGCGAGGTCGGCTTCTTCTCCTCCGGATACTGCACGGTGTTGCGCTTGCGGAACATGCTCCGGAAGGTGACCGACAGCCCCTTCAGGATCTCGCTGGGCATCATGGGGTCGAACCTCCGGGGGCGGTGCGGTCCGCCTTCCCCTTGTCCGAGGAGGGCAGCAGGAACGAGAGCAGCAGCAGGGCGAGCAGGACGCCGATGGCGCCGAGCAGCACCGGGCGGGGCAGGTTGATGTCGACCACCAGGACCACGGCGGTGACCGCGACCCAGGCCAGGGCGACCGGGATCAGCACCTTCCAGCCGAAGTCCATCAGCCGGTCGAAGCGCAGCCGGGGCAGGGTCGCCCGCAGCCAGATGAACAGGAAGATGAACAGGAAGACCTTGGCCACGAACCACAGGATCGGCCAGAGCCAGGGCAGGAAGTCGGGCGCCGGGCCGTCCGGGCCGCCGAGGAAGGCGGTGGCGGCGACGGCCGACACGGTGATGATGTTCAGATACTCGGCCAGGAAGAACAGGGCGAACTTCACCCCCGAGTACTCGGTGTGGTAGCCGCCGACCAGCTCCGACTCGGCCTCGGGGAGGTCGAAGGGGGCCCGGTTGGTCTCGGCGATGCCCGCCAGCAGGAACACCAGGAACAGCGGGAACTGGAAGATGATGTACCAGCGGGGGATGAAGCCGAGCAGCGGGTCGCCCGCCTGGGCGGCGACGATCCCGGCCGCCGACAGGGTGCCGGCGGTCATGAACACCCCGACCAGCGACAGCCCCTGGGCGATCTCGTAGCTGATCATCTGGGCCGAGGAGCGGACCGCGCCCAGCAGCGGGTAGTTCGACCCCGAGGCCCAGCCGGCGAGCACGATCCCGTACACCTGCAGGCTGCCCATGGCCAGCACGAACAGCAGCCCCACGTTGAGGTCGGTGAGCTGGGCCCGCTGGCTGCCGAAGCCGAACCCGAACGGGATCACCGAGAAGGCCAGGAAGGCCGGGACCATCATGATCACCGGGGCCAGGCCGTAGAGGATCTTGTCGGCGTTGCTCGGCCGCACGTCCTCCTTGAAGAACAGCTTGATGCCGTCGGCCAGGGACTGGAGGACGCCGAAGGGCCCGACCCGGTTGGGGCCGACCCGGGTCTGCATGAAGGCGACAATCCGCCGCTCGATCCAGATGGTCACCAGCACCGTCACCATCAGGGCGGCGAAGACGCCGACGACCTTGACGACCAGGATGAACAGGTCCCAGACGGTCCCGCTCATGCGGCCGCCTCCTCGACCGCGGCGACCTTGACCCGCAGGACGGGGGCGGGGCCGAGCAGGGCCGCCACGGCCAGGTCGGGCTGGTTGGCCGGGACGAAGGCGCAGCCGGGAGCGACCGTCGCGGCCACCCGGACGGGCAGGCGGACCGTGCGCTCCTCGCCGAAGTCGATCTCGGCGGTGGCCCCGTCGGCCAGGCCGAGCCGGCCGGCGTCGTCGGGGTGCAGCTCCACGAACGCGCCCGGCGTCTCGCGGTTCAGGTCGGCCGCCCGGGCCAGCATCGAGGCCGCGTCCAGCAGCAGCGGGTAGCTGACCAGGTCGAGACCGTCGTCGTCGCGCTCCTCGGGGGTTGTGGACAACGGGTCGCCCCCTGTCCCACCAGCGGCTGCCCTCCCGGTAGGGGCCCCATCCACCGGTGGGTGGGGTGCCGGCGCGGCCGCCATCCCCGCGGGTCGCTTGCGGAAGCGCTCGGTCTCGGCGGCGGCGAGGCCGGGGCCGGCGAACCCGAGGTCGACGCCGAGGCGGGCCGCGAGCTGGGCGGCCAGGTCCCAGATCTCCTGGGCGGCCCCGCCGACCGGGACGGCCCGGTGGGTGGCCTGGACCCGGCCCTCCCAGTCGGTGAAGGTGCCCTCGGTCTCGGCGTGGACGACCCCGGGCAGGAGCACGTCGACCTGGCTGGTCGTCTCGTTGACCTCGTGGTCGACGGCGATCACGAACGCCCGCTCCAGGGCCTGGGTGGCCAGCTCGCGGGGGCCGTGGTCGCGGATCAGGTCGACCCCGGCCAGGACCAGCACCCCGAGCTCGCCGGCGGCCGCCGCGGCCACCATGGCCGGGCCGTCCAGCCCGGGCCCGTCGGGCAGCTCCGCCCCCCAGGCCTCGGCCAGCTCGCCCCCGGGCCCGGCGTCGCCGACCGGCCGCCCGCCGGGCAGCAGCCCGGGCCGGGCGCCGACATCCAGCGCCCCCCGGTCCCCGGCCCGCCGCGGCACCCAGGCGAACCGCCCGCCGAGCGCCGACGCCAGCCGGGCCGCGGCGGCCAGC
>DASUPQ010000953.1 GCA_036280995.1 Actinomycetota bacterium
GACCCAGCGGGCCCGGCTGGCCAAGGCGGCGGCCGGCCTGGCCCTGCGCAGCGGCGCCCTGCCATGGTGGCTGCGCCGCCGCGGCCTGGTGGTCGCCGCCGCCGGTCCGGCCGAGGGCTCCCTGCTCGGCGACCACGTCCCGGCCGCCCTCGGCCGCTCCGACCTGGCGGCCGCGATCGTCCTCGGCCCGGTCCGGCCCAACCGCAAGCCGGTGGTCCAGCTCATCGGCCGCGACGGGCGGCCCGTGGGCTACATGAAGGTCGGCTGGAACGACCTCACCCGGCGGCTGGTCCGGGCCGAGGCGGACACGCTGCGGCGGCTGGCCGGCGCCGGCCCCCGCACCTTCACCGCCCCCGACCTGCTCCACCAGGGCCGCTGGCAGGGGCTGGACGTCACCATCAGCTCGGCCCTGCCGCACCGGCTGTGGCGCCGCGGCCGCCGCTACGCCCTGCCCCCGGTGGCCGTCTCCCGCGAGATCGCCGCCCTCGGCGGGGTCGAGGAGACGACGCTGGGGGAGAGCCGCTGGTGGGCCCGGCTGCGGGAGCGGCTCGGCGGGGCCGTCGGGGCCGGGGGGGCGACCCTCGACGGGACCCTGGAACGGCTGGACGGGCACGCCTCGACCCGGCTCGCCTTCGGCACCTGGCATGGCGACTGGGGGCCGTGGAACCTGCGCGCCACTCCGGGGCGGCTGCTGGTCTGGGACTGGGAGCGCAGCGCCGACGGCGTGCCGCTCGGCTTCGACCTGCTCCATTTCGGCTACCAGACCGCCCTCCAGGGCCTCGGCCAGCCGCCGGCGGTGGCGGCCACCACCGGCCGCGACCGGGCGGCCCCGCACCTGGCCCCGCTGGGCCAGCGGCCGGGGGTGGAGGAGCTGCTGGGCGACCTGTACCTGCTGGAGCGGCTCTGCCGGGCCGCCGAGGCCGAGGTGTCGGTCGTGACCGGGCGGCCCGACTCGGTCGGGGCCGCCCTGCTCGGCGTCCTCGACGGCCGCCTCGTACCGGGGGGGTCCGGGGGACCGCCAGGGTGGTCCCCCGGTCGATCGGGGGGACCGGATGACCGACCATCGGCTGGTGTTCGTGGGCGGGCTGCACCGCAGCGGGACGACCCCGCTGGCCCGCTGCCTGGCCGCCCATCGACAGATCAGCGGCTTCGCGAACACCGGGGCGGAGGAGGACGAGGGCCAGCACCTCCAGACCGTCTACCCCCCGGCCAGGGCCTACGGCGGCCCGGGCCGGTTCGCGCGCCACCCGGCCGCCCACCTCACCGAGAGCTCGCCCCTGCTCACCCCGGACACGGCCGCCCGCCTGCTCGACCAGTGGCGGCCCCACTGGGACCTGGCCAGGCCGGTCCTGGTCGAGAAGTCCCCGCCCAACCTGCTCATGACCCGGTTCCTCCAGGGCGCCTTCCCCGACGCCCGCTTCGTCATGGTGGTCAGGCACCCGGCCATCGTCAGCCTCTCCACCCGCAAGTGGGCCCGGCTCAGCTCGCTGGGCGCCCTGCTCGACCACTGGTTCGCCGCCCACCGCCGGTTCGAGGACGACGCCCCCTTCATCCACCGCCTGCTCGTGGTCAAGTACGAGCACCTGGTCGCCGACCCCGAGCGCACCCTGGCCGAGATCGCCGCCTTCCTCGAGCTCGACGGCGACATCCCCACCGGCGGCATCGACACTCGCCGCAGCGCCACCTACGAGCGCCAGTGGGCCGACCTGGCCGCCGCCGGCCCCTGGCGCCGGGAACGCTTCCGCGGCCTCTGCCGCCGCCACGAGGCGGCGGCCAACCACTTCGGCTACAGCCTCCTCGACCTGGAGCGGGCCGACCCGTTCCCGGTGGGGTCGCCCCGCACCCCCTGAGGGCCGGCGCGGCCATGGTGTCGGGCGCGGTTGACGGTCTCCACCTTGGTCGTCATCAACGCGGGGAGAGCACGCAGAGCTCGTTGCCCTCGGGGTCGGCGAGGACGGTCCAGGTGACCTCGCCCTGGCCGATGTCGGCCGGGGTGGCGCCGAGGGAGCGGAGGCGGGCGACCTCGGTGGCGGGGTCGTCGTCCGGGTAGGGGGCGAGGTCGAGGTGGAGGCGGTTCTTGCCCAGCTTGGGGGCGGGCGAGCGGATCAGCTCCAGGAACGGGCCGGTGCCCGACGGGTGGCGGAGGGCGGCGAAGCGGTCGTTGACCTCGGTCACGGGCCAGGCGGCGGCCTCGGTCCAGAAGCGGGCCAGGGCCGGCGGGTCGGCGACGGCGACGACCACGGCGGCGAGGCGGCCGGTGCCGCGGTAGCGGTCGCGGGGCTCCAGGACGCAGAGCTCGTTGCCGTCCGGGTCGGCCAGGACCACCCAGGGGACCTCGCCCTGGCCGACGTCGGCCGGGGTGGCCCCGAGCGCGGTCAGGCGCGCGACCAGGGCCGCCTGGTCGGCGGCGGACGGGCTGGCCAGGTCGAGGTGGACCCGGTTGGGGCCGGTCTTGGGCTCGGGCACGGGGACGAACACCAGCGGGAGGCCAAGGCCGTCCGGCTCGGGCGGCTCGACCACGACCTCGTCGGGCTGCTCCAGGGTCACCCGCCAGCCGAGGGCGTCGGCCCACCAGCGGGCCGACGCCGCCGGAGAGGCGGCGTCGACCACGAGGTTGACCAGCCGGGTGCC
>DASUPQ010000954.1 GCA_036280995.1 Actinomycetota bacterium
AGCTTCGCGTCCCGCTCGGGCATCAGCGAGAACCGGATGCGTGTGCGGCCCTGCGGGTCGAGCTCGAGCAGCTCGCGGTTGACGAACTTCGTCGCGAAACGGCTCTCCTGACGCATCCGTGGGCGACGTGATCGCTACGTAGGGGCGCACGCCGTTGCCTGCCTACGGTTCCAGTTACCAGGCTGGGATCGATCAAGGGCGAGGGAACGGCGTGCGCAACGCAAGGGTATGGACGAGGCTGCTCGGGGTCGAGCAGACCAGGGTCGAGCGGGTCGAGTTCGCTGAGGGCCAGGCCCTGTTGATCGCTCATGTGCGACCGGCCCGTGGGGAGCGGCGCCGCTGCGGGGTGTGTCGGCGGCGGTGCCCGGGCTATGACTCCGGGGCAGGCCGGCGGCGCTGGCGGGCGCTGGATCTGGGCACGGTGCAGGCGGTGCTGGAGGCCGACGCGCCGCGGGTGCGCTGCGCCGAGCACGGGGTGGTCGTGGCCGCGGTGCCGTGGGCGCGGCACGGCGCCGGGCACACCCGGTTCCTCGATGATCAGGTGGCTTGGCTGGCGGTGGCCTGCTCGAAGAGCGCGGTGACCGAGTTGATGCGGATCGCCTGGCGCACCGTGGGGGCGATCGTCACTCGAGTCGCCGAGGACGCGATGGCCGGGACGAGCCGATTCGCCGGGTTGCGCCGGATCGGGATCGACGAGATCAGCTACAAGAAGGGTCACCGCTACCTGACCGTCGTGGTTGACCATGACAGTCGGCGGCTGATCTGGGCCGCTGCGGGCCGGAACACGCACACACTGCACCGGTTCTTCGACCTGCTCGGCGCCGAGGGCTGCGCCCAGATCACCCACGTGTCGGCCGATGCGGCGGACTGGATCGCCGATGTGGTGGCCCAACGCTGTGCGAACGCGGTGCGCTGCGCGGACGCGTTTCACGTCGTCGCCTGGGCCACCGAAGCCCTCGACGAGGTCCGCCGCCAGGCCTGGAACGACGCCCGCGCGCTGGCCCGCACCGAGCCCGGCCGACCCCGGGGCCGACCCCGCGCCGACGCCGCCCCCCGCCCCGGACACGACAGGGCCCGGCGGCTGAAAAACGCCCGCTACGCGCTGTGGAAGAACCCGGAGAACCTCACCGACCGCCAGCTCGACAAGCTGGCCTGGATCGCCAAGGTCGATCCCCGGCTGCACCGTGCCTACCTGCTCAAGGAGGGCCTGCGGTACGTGTTTGCGGTCAAGGGCCAAGCCGGCAAGGAGGCGTTGGACCGGTGGCTGGCCTGGGCCGCCCGCTGCCGCATCCCCGCTTTCGTCTCCCTCGGCCGCAAGATCCGCAAACACCGGGTGACGATCGACGCGACCCTCGAGCACGACCTGTCCAACGCCCTGATCGAGTCCACCAACACCAAGATCAGATTGCTGCAGCGGATGGCGTTCGGGTTCGCCTCCGCCGACGCGCTGATCGCCCTGGCCATGCTCGCCCTCAGCGGGATCCGCCCACCCCTACCCGGCCGCGGCGCCTAACAGCCCGACTGCATGATCACCTACGGCGCCGGCTGCGCCGGCGGAACGGAGGCGGCTGCGCCGCCGCTGATCTTCTGGGCCGCGCCGCGCAGGCTACGGGGCCGCCCCTCCCGCCTCAAGGGTCGCTACGCGATCGCTGACGCGACGGCCTGCGGCCGCCCTTGACCCGGGAGCCCCTGCGACCCCTGGACAGCCACACCCCGCGGGCAGGCCCAAGGGGGCCCGCCCCGCCAGGCGCGCGGCGCGACAACCCCGAGCACCACTAGCCCAAGATCAACCCACCCACGGATTGGGTCGGAGAGTCACAAAAGGAAAGCCGACCACACCGCGATCGTGCGCATCGAGCAGCTCTACCCGCTGCCACACCGCCAACTCGCCGCCGTCCTCGACCGCTACCCCAACGCCCACGACATCCGCTGGGTGCAAGAGGAACCAGCCAACCAAGGCGCCTGGCCCTACTTCGGCCTCGAACTACCCGAAAACTCCCACAGCACCTCGCCGACCTGACCCGCATCTCCCGACGCCGCATGGCCGCACCCGCCCCCGGCTCGTCCCGCGTCCACGACGTCGAACAGGCCGAGGTGATCGCCCGGTCATTCGCCTGAGAACCGAGCCGTGGCCA
>DASUPQ010000955.1 GCA_036280995.1 Actinomycetota bacterium
TGTCGGTGAGGACGACCTGCTGGTGGCGGTGCTGCGTGACCCGGGGGAGCTGGTCGGCTGGTCGGCCTTTCGACCGCCCTACCGGGCGACGGCATCGGTCCGCTGCGAGCAGCCGAGCCGGCTGGTCACGGTGCCGGTGGCGGCGTTCGAGGAGCTGTTCGAGCGCGACCCGGGCCTGGGCTACCTGGTCCTGGGGCGCGTCGCGGCCGGCGTCGCCGACCGCCTGGAGCAGGCGAGAGAGCGACTGCTGACCGCGCCCCGGGACGGTCCGGTTGGGGAGGGACCATGACGTCGCCGCGGGGCGCCGAGGCCCTGGAGCACCTGCTCGGCTCGCCTTTCCTGGAGGGGTTCGATCCTCGTGACCTGGCCGACCTGGCCCGCCGGGCCACCGTGGTCAGCTTCGACGAGTCCGAGCCGGTGTTCACCGAGGGCAACCCCGCCACCTGCTTGTACCTGCTGGTCGCGGGCGCGGTCGAGCTCTCGGTGGAGGGCAGGGGCGGCGGACCGGCAATGGTCGTGCAGACCGTCACCCATGAAGGCCATCCGATCGGCTGGTCGGCGATGGTGGCGCCGCACCTCTACCGGGCGACCGCCATCGCCCGGGGGCCGACCCGGCTGCTGGCGATCGGTCGGGAGACGCTCGAACAGCAGGCCCGGGCGAGCCCCGGGTTCGGGATGACGCTCATGCGGGCTGTGCTCGGGATCGTCGGCGACCGCCTGCGGGCCACCCGGACCCGCCTGATCGCGCGCCGCTACGACAACGTGGTGGTGGCCATCCGCGACCTGCTGGACCAGAGTGGGCCCCGGCTCAGTGTCGCCTCCCCGCTGCACCGGCTCCCGTATCACCTCGAGCACCGGCTGACGCTCCCCGACGCCTTCCAGATCCTGGACGCGCTGCGCCGCCAAGGCGACCAGGTCGAGCGCGACCTGGCCGGGCTCTGTGCCGATCTGCTGGTCCGCGCGCGCCGGGAGCTCGAGTTCTACCAGCAGCTCCAGGCGATCTACCAGTCGGTTGCGGGCGCCGCCCCGAGAGCGGATCCGGAGGAGGTCCGGCTAAAGAGCACGCTCGCGTTCCGTCGCCTGTTCGTCGGCACCCGTCACCGCATCGAGGGTTGGGAGCACCTGCCCGAGCGGCCGGGGCACATCTTCATCATGAACCACCTCGGCTACCACCCCGACAACGTGCTGCCCAACAACTTCGTCCTCACCCTCGACACCCACTTCGTCTCCACCATGGTCGTGTTCGAGCGCTACGGTGAGGCGCCGATCCGGGTGGTCCGCAAGTCTCGGCCGGACGAGTACGGCCACCAGCAGTTCTACGACCGTCTGGGCTACGTCTACACCTACTCCGGCCACGTCGACGCCGGCGACGAGGACCCACACAGCTCCCCCGAGGCGCGCCGCCGCTTCTTCCTCGACGTGGCCGGCGCGCACCTCGAGGCCGGAAGGAACCTCGTCATCTGCCCCGAAGGGGCCTGGACGTCCACCGAGCGGTCCCCGTTGCGGCTCCGACCGGGCGCCTTCCGGCTCGCCGCCCACGTCCGACCTGAGCCGCTGCTGGTGCCGGTCGCGGTGGCGAACTTCGACAAGAAGCTGACCACGACGACCACCGCCGCGGTGGTCCACGAGCCATTCCGACTGTCGGACTACCTGCCCGACCCGGGTGACGAACCCGCCCTGCTGGACTTCATCAACCATCAGGTCGGCCCCTGGTTCCGCGAGTGGGTGCGGGAGGCGGCCGCGCTGGCCGGCTGGGCCAGCTGATCAGCGCCCGAAGCCGTCCCCGACCCCGTTGCGCGCCAGCTCCAGCCAGCGCCGCTCGAACGCCGACCAGTGGTCCTCCTCGGGGCCGTCCGAGTGGCTGACCGGGAAGCGCAGCACCTCATGCGGCCCGCCGAGACGGTCGGCGATGGCCAGGACGGTCGGCGCCGGCACGACCGGGTCGACCTGCCCGACCCCGATCAGGGTCGGGCAGACGACCTGGCCGGCGAAGTTGACCGGGTCGAAGTAGCGAAGCACCACCATCAGGTCCTCGGCGGCGTGCTCCGGGCGGCGCTCCAGGTAGCGGTTGATCTCGGCCGCCGAGCCGGAGCTGGCCAGCAGCCGCCGACCCTCGGCCCAACCGAAGCTCGGGACCGCGATGGCGAGCAGGTCGGCCACCCCCGCCAGCGCCTCGGCCATCAGGGCCAGCCCTCCGGCGAGGCTGGTTCCTTCCAGCACGGTGCGGGTGGTGGCGCCACCGAGCAGCCGTCGGCCCATCTGGGCCGCGCGCAGGTAGTCGCAGACCGCCCCCCGCAGCACCGACCGCTCCGGGCTCTCCCGCCCGCTCAGCACCCAGCCCCAGCGCGACGGTGACGGCAGGGCGGCCCTCGACCGCCCCCAGCCGCGGACATCCACCCCGACCACGTTGAGGCCGGCTCGGGCCCATGACCACTGCGCGGTGACCTGCCCGCCATAGCCGTGGCCGTGGACGACCAGCGGTCGGGGCTCCCGGTCCTCCCAGCGCAGCAGGTAGCCGTGGATGGTGACGCCGCCCAGCGAGGTGAACGACAGCCGCTGGAGCCGGATGCCGTCCCGGCCGCCGGCCGGCTCCAGCCCGACGGCGGGCGCGACTCGGGACAGCTCCTGCATGGTCTGTGACCAGAACTCGAAGAAGTCCGCCGGACGGCTCAGCGGAGCGCGAAAGGGGGTCACCAGGGCAGCATACCGACTCCCTGTGCGCGACCGGGCCGGCGCCGCACCGGGCCGGGAGTGAGCGGGCAGCCCGGACGGGGCCGGCAGAGAAGTCTCCGGCTGGGTGTCGAATCCACCCCCCTTCGTTCGAGGCATGGGTAGCGGGCCGGATCGGCCAAGGGATCCGGCCCCGGATGCGAAGGGAGCGGGAGGATGACCTTGCCGTCGATCACGATGACCGGCGCCGCGCTGCCCGGCGCCGCCAGCGACACGCCACCGTGGCCAGTGCGGGTGACCAGGTCGCTGCTGGGCTACGGCGTCATCGCCGGCCCGTTCTATGTCGTGGTGTCGCTGGCCCAGGCGCTAACCAGGGACGGCTTCGACCTCACCCGGCACGCGTGGAGTCTGTTGGCCAACGGCGACCTGGGCTGGATCCAGGTCGCCAACTTCACCCTGACCGGCGCGATGCTGGTCGTCTTCGCCGTCGGGCTGCGCCGGGTGCTGGCCGGCGGCCGTGGCGGGCGGTGGGTGCCGCGGCTGATCGGGGCCTTCGGGGTGGGCATGGCCCTGTCGGCGCTGGTGTTTCGCGCCGACCCGGCCCAGGGGTTCCCGCCGGGCGCGCCCCAGCAGCCCCAGCTCACCTGGCACGGCGCGCTGCACTACCCGGTCGCGGGCATTGCGTTCCTCAGCCTGGTCGTGGCCTGTTTCGTGCTCGCCAGCCGATTCGGCGCCGAGGGGCGGCGGGGCTGGGCGGCCTTCTCCAGGGTGGCCGGGGCGATGTTCCTGGTCGGCTTCGCCGGGCTGTCGGCCTCGGCGGGCGCTGCCTGGAGCGTGGTCGGCTTCATCGTCGCGCTCGTGGTCGTCTTCGCCTGGATCTCGGCGGTGGCGGTGCACTACTACCGCCGAGTTGGTGAGGATACGAACGGCTGACACCACCGAGACACGAAAGGGAAGATCACGATGCGCTACATGATTCTGCTGAAGGCCGCGCAGCCCGCCGGCCCGCCGCCGCCCGATCTCATGGAGGCGATCGCCAAGCTCGGGGAGGAGGCCACCATGGCCGGGGCGCTGCTCGACACTGCCGGGCTGGCCCCGAGCGCAGACGCCGCGCGGGTCCAGCTCACCGGCGGGCGGCTGAGCGTCACCGACGGGCCGTTCACCGAGGCCAAGGAGATGATCAGCTACGCCCTGTACCAGGTGCGGACAAAGGAGGAGGCCGTCGAGTGGGCCTCCCGCTTCCTGCGGCTGCATCGGGACCAGTGGGAAGGCTGGGAAGGCGAGGCCGAGGTGTTGCGGCTGCTGGGCCCCGAGGACTTCGCGCCACCCGCCTGAACGCCTGAACGCTCGGCCCCTGAGGGCCGGGGTCGCGGAGCGCGCCCCGGCCCTTCATCAGCCGACCAGGGATGGTTGGATGGTTCGCCATGACGGCCACCCATCCGCATCGCGCGGTCGAAGCGGTCTGGCGGATCGAGTCAGCCAGGATCGTCGCCGGGCTCGCCCGGATGGTGGGCGACGTCGGCCTGGCCGAGGAGCTGGCGCAGGACGCGCTCGTGATCGCGCTCGAGCACTGGCCCGAGCACGGCATCCCCGACAACCCCGGCGCCTGGCTGATGGCCACCGCGAAGCGCCGCGCCATCGACCACTTCCGCCGCGCCAAGATGCTCGAGCGCAAGCACCGCGAGCTGGGC
>DASUPQ010000956.1 GCA_036280995.1 Actinomycetota bacterium
CGATGCCGAGGGTCCGGAAGCTCTCGCACAACGCGGTCTGTCCGCGGGCGCAGAACCAGCACTCCCCGCACACGATGTCGAAGGCGATGACCACCCGGTCCCCGGGCGAGAAGCCGGTGACGTCGGCCCCCACCTCCTCGATCACGCCGACGCCCTCGTGGCCCATCGAGTCCCCGGGCTGGAGCGGCGCCTTGCCGAGGTAGAAGTGGAGGTCCGAGCCGCAGATGGCGGCGGTGGTGATCCGCACCAGGGCGTCGGTCGGCTCCTCGATCTTCGGGTCCGCCAGGTCGTCCACCCGGACCCGGCGGACATCCTCGAAGACGACCCCTCGCACCCTCAGGCCGCCTCGTCGGGGAACTCGGTCGGGACCGTCCCCGCGAGGTTCACCAGCTCGCTGGCGGCCTTCACGTGGCGGACGATCGTCGGCAGGTCGCCCTTCAGGCGGAGCTTCCCCTGCATCATGCCCTTGACCGGGTCGAGCTCCTTCCGGATGACCTCCTTCCACCGCGAGTAGGGGGCCCGGACCACGAAGCGGGCCCGGTCGCCCTCCTCCGCGCTCACGATCCGTCCCTCTCGGCACTCCCCGTGCCACAGGTCGAACCACGCCCACACGTCCTCGGGCACCCTCTTGTCGGGCTCGGCCTCGATCACCAGCGCCACGTCGCCCTCCCAGTCGGCCGCGGCCTCGCGGTAGGAGTCGCTGGCGTTGATGCGCTCGACGTACGCTGCCAGCCACCCCTCGCTGGGGAACTCGGCCATCGCGGTCCTCCCTTCCTCGGGCGAAGTAAAGCACTCGGGCGGGATAGGATGCGATCGTGCGTCGTCCCGGGGTCGTCGTCACGATCGCCGCTGCGTGGGCCGGCGTGGTCGTCGGCCACCTGGCCGCGTGCTTCCTGGCCTACCCCAGCGCCGAGGCCCGCCATGTCCACCTCGCGGTGAGCGGCCACAGCTGGATGGGCATCGCGGCCGCGTCCCTCTCGGCCGTGGTGCCGATCATCCTGCTGTCGGTCGGGGTTCGCGCGGTGTCGGGGAGGCCCTGGTCCGGAAGCGCCTTGGCCCTCCGGCTTGTGGCGATCCAGGTCCCTGCGTTCCTGCTCCTCGAGGTGGTGGAGCGCCGAGGATCGCTGGTCCGGGCCCTGACCGATCCCGCGGTGTTCATCGGGTTGGTCCTCCAGCCCCTGGTGGCGGTGGTGACGGCCTGGCTGCTCGACCTGTTCGGCCGGGCCGTCCTGGCCGTGGCCGCCCGGCTCCGCCCTCCCCGCCGTCGGGTTCATCCCTCGCTCCCCCGCCCGGTCCCCGCGACGTTCGCGCCACGACTTCGCCTCACGAGGCCGCTGGGCGGCCGAGCCCCGCCCCTCCCCTCGACCGCCTGACCCGGCCGCGACCGCGGCCGGCGACGAACGAGGGAGGGAGGCTTGAGCACATGGACAATCGCACGAAGCGCGGCCGCGTCCCAGCCCGCGCGCTGACGGTGGCGACGATCGCGCTCACGGCGACGGCGACGGCCGGGGTGGCATCGGCCCACGAGCAGCGTCGGGTGGGCGACCACGAGGTCGTGGTCGGCTGGAACAGCGAGCCCGCGTACGCGGGCTTCGGCAACGAGGTATCGGTCCGGATCATGCACGGGAACGATCCGGTCGAGGACGCCGAGCTCGAGGCCGTGGTGGCCTTCGGCGGGGAGGAGGCAGAGACGACCACCCAGCCGATGCCCTTGGAACCGGCGTTCGGCGATCCGGGCCACTACGTCGCGTACATCATCCCGACGCGGCCGGGCACGTACTCGTTCCAGGTCACCGGGACGGTCGAGGGCGAGGAGTTCGACGAGACGTTCACGTCGGGGCCGGACACCTTCAACGACGTGCAGAACCCGGCGGATGCCGAGTTCCCGGAGCAGGACCCGACCCGGGGTGAGATCACCGAGGCCCTGGACCGTCTGAGCGGCCGGGTCGAGGAGCTGTCGGCGCAGGAGCCCGCCGAGGACGAGGGGCCGGACGTGGCGCTGTGGGTCGCCATCGGGGCCGCGGTGCTGGCCCTGATCGCCATCGGGTTGGCGGCCCGGCGAAGGCCGGCCTGAGACGATGACCCGCCGGCGGGCCTGGGCCGCGGTGTGGGCGGGGATCGTCCTGGTCCTGGCCACGCCCGTGCCCGCCGACGCGCACGCCCTCCTGGCATCCTCGGACCCGGCGGATGGCACCCGGCTCGACGAGCCCCCGGCGGAGATCGTGCTCAGCTTCACCGAAGCCCCGGAGCTCTCGCTGTCCGAGGTCTCCCTGCTCGACGGCTCCGGTGCCACCCTCGAGGTTGGCGAGCCCGCCGCCGTCCCGGGGGAGCCCGGGGCGCTGTCGGTCCGGGTGCCGGGCTTGGAGCAGGGTGTGTACACGGTCACCTGGCGGACCGTGTCGAAGGTGGACGGCCATCCCAGCGGAGGGACGTTCGCGTTCGGCGTCGGGGTCTCCCCGCTGCAGGTCCCCCCCGCCCACGCGCCCACGGTGGAGACCCCGGAGCCCTCTCCCCTCGAGATGACCGGCCGCCTGATCCTGTTCATCGGCCTGGGGCTGCTGGTCGGGGCGACCTGGGTCGGATCCCTGGTCTTCGTGGTCTGTCCGTGGCCGGTCCGCCGGGTGGCCGGGTGGGCCTGGGCGGTCGCCGTCGCCGGTTTGGTCATCCTGGCGGTGGCCCAGCAACAGTCGTCCGGCGTCGGGTTCGCCGAGTTCCTGCCGACCACGCCCGGACGGGCCCTCCTCTACCGAGCCGGCGCCATCGCCCTGGCCGGGACGGCCCTGCTCGGCGCCGCCCTGTGGCCGGGGTCGCGCCGAGCGCTGCTCCTCGTGGCCGGGGTGGCCGCGGCCGGGGCGATGTTCGCCCACGTGGCGGCCGGCCACGCCGCTGCCCGGGGCGACCTGGCGTGGGCGAAGGTGATCTCGCAGTGGGTGCACTTCGTCGCGGTCGGCGTGTGGCTCGGGGGCCTCGCCGCGCTCCTCCTGGGGGTTCGAGGCAAGCCCAGCGCGCTGAAGGCAGCGGCCGTCCGGCGGTTCTCCGCGGTGGCCGCCTACGCCCTTGGAGCCGTGGCCGTGACCGGGGTGCTCCGGGCGGTGAACGAGGTCGGGAGCTGGGGGGCGCTGTTCTCCACCGGCTACGGCCAGCTCGTGCTGGTGAAGGTCGGCCTGATCGGGGCCCTGGCGGTCCTCGGCGGCATCAACCGGTGGCGAAACGTGCCGAAGGCCGACGGCTCGCTTCGGGCGCTCCGTCGTGTGTCGAGCGGCGAGCTGGTCCTGGCCGTTGGGGCCATGGCCGCGGCGGCGGTCCTGGCCACCCTGGTCCCGCCCGCCCAAATCCCCCCCGTGGTCAGGCCGCCGGCCG
>DASUPQ010000957.1 GCA_036280995.1 Actinomycetota bacterium
CTCGCCTTCCACTCGTCGAGCTGGGGGACCTCCCGCTCGACCAGGGTGTCGTCGCCGTGCCCGGGGGAGATGCGGGTCTCGCCGGGCCGCGCCAGCAGGTGCCGCTCGGCCGAGCGGATCGCCTCGGCGAAGGCGTCGGGGCCCTCGGTCTTGCCGACCCCGCCCGGGAACAGGGCGTCGCCGGTCAGGACCTGGCTGGACGGGAGCTTGAACGAGATGCTGCCCTCGGTATGGCCGGGGGTGTGCAGGACGGTGACCGCGTAGCGGCCGACGGTCAGGGTGTCGCCATGCTCCAGCACCCGGTCGGGGGTGACGCCGACCTGGTCGGCGATGGCGTCGGCGTCGGCCCCGTGGGCGCCGTTCCAGACGTCGTGGACCTTGAGCACCCCGGCCAGGGCCTGGATGTGGTCGGGGTGGCGGTGGGTGGTGACGATCCCGGCCAGGGTGACGCCCTCCAGCAGCTCCAGCAGCCGCTCGGCCTCGTTGGCCGCGTCGACCAGCAGGGCGTCGTTGGTCTCGGGGTCGCGCAGCAGGTAGGCGTTGTTCTCGTACGGCCCCACGTGGAGCTTGGTCACCTCAAGGGGCCCGCCGGGGTAGCGGTGCGGCGGGCCGCCCCGGTCGACGTGGGCGGGGTCGAACTGGGTCATCGGCGCCTCCGGCATCGGGATGTACGAATCCTCGCGGACATGGAGTTCGACAACAGCCTAATGGGCTTCATTGGTTCGAGTCGTCGTCGCCCTGGGGAGGATGCGTGAACTTCGAACATGAGTTCGATTATGCTTCAGGTGAAGGTATCGCTGCAGAGGGGACGTCACAGGGTGGAAAGCGGTAGCCCGCACACTCGACATCGGGCTCATGTGGCTCGGCTGTATCCCACTCCCGCCCAGGTGCAGAAGTTCGATCGACAGGGGCACACGGCTCGCGCGCTCTGGAATCTCCTCCACGAGTGGCACGGTTGGGGTGGAAGGGGTGGCAGCGTCGCCAAGCGCCCATCGCCCCAGGACATCCCACAGGCGGCCGACCTTCGAGTCGTCCGGGTGAATCGCCGCTGGGGCGAGGTCACAGTCCTGTTGGTCGGACGAGTGAAGTTCCGGTGGACACGCCCCATTCCAGTCACCACTGAAGCCTGCCAGGGTCGCATCACCGGTGCCCGACTGCTGAAGGATCCGCTCGGCTGGCACATCTGCTTTCGCATCCAAGAGCCGGAAGTTGCCGTCGCGCCGCGTGCGGACCCGGCCATCGGGATCGACCTCGGTGTCGTACACACGATGCGCTCTCGGACGGGCGAAACCTCGACATGCCTAGCCTCCTAATCGGAGGAGAGGCGCGTCGACTGTGTGCGCTTCAGCGCAAGGCGGCCCGGAGGCGCCGAGCGCGGAGTCGTGGCGGCCCCCAGTCGCATCGGGAGCGCGAGGCGTACCGCCAGGTCGCCTCGCTCCGGGCTCGTCAGACCCGTCGCCGCACGGATTGGCTCCACAAGACCACGACCCAGGTCGCTTCGAGCTACGGCACGGTGGTGGTCGAGGACCTGAACATTGCTGGGATGACTCGGTCCGGGCGTGGTACTGCCGCCAGTCCGGGCAAGAACGTGAAGGCCAAGGCCGGATTGAACCGTGCCGTCATCGGAATGGCGTGGGGCCGAGCTCAGTGGATGCTCGCGTACAAGGCTGCATCCCGGGGTGGTCGGCTGATCAAGACCGCCGCGCCGTACTCCTCCCAGACCTGCGCCGAATGCGGGCATGTATCGGCGGAGAACCGGAGGAGCCGCGACCGGTTCCACTGCCTGGCCTGTGGATATGCGGCAGCGGCGGACACGAACGCGGCGAGGGTGCGGCGAGGGTATTGTTGGGTCGTGGACTTGCCGCCCTTAGCGGCACCGCCCCGGGGTACGGGGTGGCTGGACGCGGAGCCTTCGCCAGTGGGCGAGCTGGGATGCGTCAACCCGGGGCAGGAGCCGCTCATGCGCCACCTGTCACGATGGGATGCCAAAATGTGGGGGCCGATCGAGCTTCCCCCCGAACCGAGGAAGGGAACCTGAGCGTCACCGACCGCCTCGTCATCCGGGGCGCACGCGAGCACAACCTCCAGAACGTCCACCTGGACCTGCCCCGCAACGCCCTGATCGTGTTCACGGGCCTGTCCGGGTCGGGCAAGTCCTCGCTTGCCTTCGACACCATCTACGCCGAGGGCCAGCGCCGCTACGTCGAGTCGCTGTCGGCCTACGCCCGCCAGTTCCTCGGCCTGATGGAGAAGCCGGACGTCGACTTCATCGAGGGGCTGTCGCCGGCCATCTCGATCGACCAGAAGTCGACCTCCAAGAACCCCCGCTCCACCGTCGGCACCATCACCGAGGTCTACGACTACCTGCGGCTGCTGTACGCTCGCATCGGCCAGCCCCACTGCCCGGTGTGCGGCCGCCCCATCTCCCGCCAGACCCCCGACCAGATCGTCGACCAGATCCTCGAGCTGCCCGCCGGCACCCGCTTCCAGCTGCTGGCCCCGGTCGTCCGGGGCCGCAAGGGCGAGTACGAGGCGCTGCTGCGCAGCTTCTCGGCCAAGGGGTTCGCCCGGGCCCGGGTGGACGGCGAGGTCCGCGACCTGTCGGAGCCGATCCGGCTGGCCAAGACCTACAAGCACGACATCGAGATCGTGGTCGACCGCCTCGTCGCCCGCGGCCCCGAGGCCGACGAGAAGGCCCGCCGCCGCCTGGCCGACTCGGTCGAGACGGCCGTCGGCCTGTCCGAGGGCCTGGTCGTCGTCGAGCTGGTCGACGAGGGCCGCGAGCTGCAGTTCTCCACCCACCTGGCCTGCCTGTACGACAACCTGTCGTTCGAGGAGCCGGCCCCGCGCAACTTCTCCTTCAACGCCCCCTACGGGGCCTGCCCGGACTGCACCGGCCTGGGGGTCAAGCAGGAGGTCGACCCCGAGCTGGTCGTGCCCAACCCGAGCCTGCCCGTGACCGGCGGGGCCATCCAGCCCTGGCAGGGGACCCGCGGGTCCAGCGAGTACTTCGACCGGCTGCTGGTCGCGGTGGCCGAGGCGGCCGGGTTCGACCCGGCCATGCCCTGGGAGGAGCTGACCGACGACCAGCGGCAGGTCGTCCTCTACGGCTCCAAGGAGCAGGTCTACGTCCGCTACAAGAACCGCTACGGCCGCACCCGCGCCTACCACACCACCTTCGAGGGGGTCGTCCCCTACCTGAACCGCCGCTACGCCGAGGCCGAGTCCGACAGCGTCCGCGAGCGGGTCGAGTCCTACATGCGCGAGGTGCCCTGCCCGACCTGCAAGGGGACCCGGCTGCGGCCCGAGAGCCTGGCCGTCACCGTCGCCGACCGCAACATCGCCCAGGTGGCGGCCATGTCGGTGGGGGAGGCGGCCGCCTTCTTCACCGGCCTTGAGCTGTCGGACCGCGACGCCTTCATCGCCGCCCGGGTCCTCAAGGAGATCAACGCCCGCCTCGGGTTCCTGCTCGACGTCGGCCTCGACTACCTGAGCATCGACCGGGCCTCGGCCACCCTGGCCGGGGGCGAGGCCCAGCGGATCCGGTTGGCCACCCAGATCGGCTCGGGCCTGACCGGGGTGCTGTACGTGCTCGACGAGCCCTCCATCGGGCTGCACCAGCGCGACAACCACCGGCTGATCGAGACCCTGGTCCGGCTGCGCGACCTCGGCAACACCCTGATCGTGGTCGAGCACGACGAGGCCACCATCCGCACCGCCGACTACCTGGTCGACATCGGCCCGGGCGCCGGCGAGCACGGCGGCCAGATCGTGGCCGAGGGCGCCCTGGCCGACCTGGAGCGCACCCAGGCGTCGCTGACCGGCCAGTACATGGCCGGGAAGCGGGCCATCGCCGTCCCGGCCAGCCGCCGCAAGCCGGGGGAGCGCTGGCTGGAGCTGGCCGGGGTGCGCGAGCACAACCTCAAGGAGCTCACCGTCCGGTTCCCCCTGGGGGTGTTCACCTGCGTCACCGGGGTCTCCGGGTCGGGCAAGTCGACCCTGGTCAACGACGTGCTCCTGAAGGCGCTGATGCAGGCCGTGTACCGGTCGCGGACGTCGCCGGGCCGCTACCGGTCGCTGGCCGGGGCCGAGCACCTGGACAAGGTGATCGACGTCGACCAGTCGCCGATCGGCCGCACCCCCCGGTCCAACCCGGCCACCTACACCGGCGTGTTCGACCACATCCGGCGGCTGTTCGCGGCCACCAACGAGGCCAAGGTCCGCGGCTACCTGCCGGGCCGGTTCTCCTTCAACGTCCGCGGCGGCCGCTGCGAGGCCTGCGCCGGCGACGGCACGATCAAGATCGACATGCAGTTCCTGCCCGACATCTACGTCCCCTGCGAGGTCTGCAAGGGCAAGCGCTACAACCGCGAGACCCTGGAGGTCCACTACAAGGGCCACACCATCGCCGACGTGCTCGACATGTCGGTCGAGGAGGCCATGGGGCTGTTCACCAACATCCCCCCGATCGCCCGTCACCTGGTCACCCTGAACGACGTCGGCCTCGGCTACATCAAGCTCGGCCAGCCGGCCCCGACTCTGTCCGGGGGTGAGGCCCAGCGGGTCAAGCTGGCCAGCGAGCTGGCCAAGCGGGCCACCGGCCGGACCCTGTACGTGCTCGACGAGCCGACCACCGGCCTCCACTTCGAGGACGTCAGCAAGCTGCTCGGGGTGCTGCACCGGCTGGTCGACGCCGGCAACTCGGTGATCGTGATCGAGCACAACCTGGACGTGGTCAAGACGGCCGACTGGGTGATCGACCTCGGCCCCGAGGGCGGCCACCGCGGCGGCGAGGTCGTCGCCCAGGGCCCGCCGGAGCGGGTCGCCCGGACCACAGGCTCCTACACCGGCCACTTCCTGGTCGAGTCCCTCGGGGTCGACCCGCCGGCACCCTCCAAGCCGGGCCGCTCCCGGGCGACCGCCCGCGCCTGACCCCGGGTACCCTGAGCCGGACGACCCCTCGAGAAAGCGCCCCGATGGACCCGGACCGGCGGCCCGAGCACCTGCTCGGCGTGCTGCTCGACGCCTACTGGACCTCGCTCGCCTCCGACCCGCTGCCGGCCCTGCTCCTGACCGGCCTGGTGTCGCTGGCCGGGGTCCTGACGGTCCTGCTCGGCCACATCGTCGGCGACCTGGCCGCCCAGGTCGCGCGGGTCCTGGCCTGACGGTCAGAGCTGGGCGGCGCCGCTGGCGGCCAGGGCCAGGCCGACGACCACGATCACCGAGGCGGTGGCGGCCGGGAGGAGCCGGCCGAGGCGGGCCAGGAGCGACCCCGCCGGGAGGTTGAGGCGGCGCTCCATCCGGGTCCGGAGATGGGCCAGGAGCAGGCCGACCCCGGTGAGGGTGGCGGCCATGCCGAGCCCGTAGGCCACCACCAGGGCGACCCCGAACCAGGCCTGGCCGAGGGCGATCCCGCCCAGCAGCACCACCACCGCCGACGGGCTCGGCACCAGCCCCCCGGCCAGGCCGAGGGCCACCAGCCCCCGCCGGCCGAGCGGCCGCCCGGCGACCCCGTGGTCGTGGTCATGGTCGTGGTCGTGCCCGTGCCGGTGGGGATGGTCGTGCCCGTGGGCGTGCCGGTGCCCGCTGCGGGCGCGGACGAGCAGCCCGAGGCCGACGGCGGCCAGGAGGAGACCGCCGCCCAGGCCGAGCCAGGGGTAGACCCGCTCGGACGCGACCGCCCGGGAGGTGCTGAGGACCAGGCCGAGGATGAGCACCCCGGCGGTGTGGGTGAGGGTGACCGTGGCCCCGATGGTCGCCGCCTGGCGCAGGCTGCCGCGCAGCCCCACCAGGTAGGCGGCCATGACCGTCTTGCCATGCCCGGGCGCCACCGCATGCGCCGCCCCCAGCCCCACCGCCAGCAGCAACGCCGCCACCGCGAACCCGGGCGACAGCGACCGTTCGCCCACCAGCGCCGTGAACGCCGCCGTGGCCCGGTCCACCCCACCCCGGGACAGCGGTCCTGGAGCCTCGGCCGGGGTCCCGGTCCCCGCCCCCGGGGGTGCGGCACCGGCCGGTCCCTCGGCCGCTGGGGCCGGGGGACCACCTGGCCGGTAGCGGAGGCTGGCGCTGCGCTGGTCGAGGGGGGAGCTGAGCTGGTCCTCCGGGTAGGTGGTGAGGCGGGCGCTGGGGCTGGGGGCGGGGACGTCGGCGGCTTCCAGGGTGGCGCGGTCGCCGACGGCGGTGACCTCGCGCCAGCCGACCCGGTCCTGGAGGTTGGTGTCGGCGTAGGCGAGGGACCCGCCGGCCGGCAGGGGGGCGGACAGGGCGCACTCCAGGCGCAGGGTCTCCAGGCCGCCGACGCCCTCGGGGAAGCGGAGGGCCGACCCGGCGACGGCCAGCGGCGCGGCCCGCCCGTCGACCGTGGCCCGGAGGCCGGCGGCCAGGCGGGGGCACTCGCGGGCGCGCCAGGCGGCGGCCTCGGTGTCGGCGACCTCGCCGTCATGGTCGGCGTCGATCGCCTGGCGGGTCTGGAAGGCGGGGATCTCGGCCATGTCGACCACGTAGTCGACGACCAGCCGGTCGGGCCCGACCCGGAGCCCGCTTGCGGTGTTGACGGTGAAGTTCCCCAGGGGATGGGCCGCCGCCCCGGCCGCCCCGGCCACCAGCAGGAGTGTGGCGAGGGCGGCCAGGACGGCGCCGCGGCGCGCGATCGGCCTCACCGGCCGCTCGTCCGGCTTGGGGCGGGCAGGCGGAGCCGCCCGGCCAGGGCCAGCGCGGCGGGCTGGTCGCGCACGGTCAGGTAGGGGGAGATCTCGAACGCCTCGGCCAGGTGGCGGCGGGCGGCCGCGGTCATGCCCAGGTCGGCCTCGACGGCGGCCAGGTGGTACCAGAGCAGCGCGTCGCGGGTGCCGAGCCGGACCGCGGCCCGGGCGTGGGGCAGGGCCTGGCGGGGCTTGCCGGCCTGGCGGAGGGCCCAGCCGAGGGCGTCGGAGGCGTGGATGGTGGGTCGCCCGGCCAGGGCGCGCCGGGCCAGGGCGACGGCCCGGGCCGGGTCGGCACCCTTGTCGCGGGCGTGGTCGGCCTCGAACCGGGCCAGCTCCAGGTCGACCTCGACCCCGTTGGCCTGGTTGAGGCGCTCGATCACGCGGACCAGCCGGTACTGCTCGCCGGCGCCGCGGGCGTCGCCGAGGGCGGCCCGGACGTCGCCGAGCAGGGCGACGGTGGCCGGCAGGGGCAGGCTGGCCGCGACCGGCCCGAGCCGCCGGGCCGCGCCGGCCAGGTCCCCGCGGGCGGTCGCGGCCCTGGCCAGGCCGACCTCGGCCAGCCCGTAGCCGGGCAGCCCCTCCAGGGCCCGCCGGTAGGCGGCCTCGGCCGGGGCCAGGCGTCCCGCCCCCAGGTGCAGGTTGCCGATCAGCGTCTGGACATAGGCCCGGCCGGTGGCGGCGTCGCCGCCGGCGGCGGCCGCCTGGACCATGGCCGCGACCGCCCCGGCGGGGTCGCCGAGCAGCTCGCGGGCGTAGGAGACCCGGGCCAGGCTGCCCTGGGTCGGCTTGCGGTCGACCATCGCCTGGGCGGTGACGACGGCCGCCTGGTAGCGGCCCAGCTCGACCTGGGCGTCGAAGACGACCCCGAGGGCGTCGGGCAGGTCGGGGTTGGCCTTGGCCGCCCTGGTGCCCCAGGCGAGCGCGGCCTTGAAGTCGTGGCGGCCGAGCTCGAGCAGGCCGCGGGCGACCATGGTGTCGGGGTCGCCGGGGGCCAGGCGGGCCGCCTGCCCCAGCACCCCGGCCGCCTTGGCGTAGAAGGTGGGGTCGGCCGTCTCCCGGGCCCGGGTCACGTAGGCGACGCCGAGGCGGGTGAGCAGGCGGGGCTCGTCGGGCCGGCGGCGCAGCTCGGCCTGGAGGCGGGCCACGAGGGCGCCGCTGTCGGCGGCCGCGACCGGCGGCCCCGGCCGGGCCCCGCCGCCGCCCTCGCCGGCGACCAGGAACCGGCCGGCCAGCACCCCGGCGGCCACGGTGACGGCGAGCACGGCGGCCAGCAGGCCGACGGCCCTTCCCGGACGGCGGGACTGGGCTGCCCTGATGGGGAGGGGCCCGGGCCTCCGGGCCCCTCCTCCCAGCGGCTCGCTACGGAGTCGTGGTGCTGCCACGGACGTAGTGCGGGTCGCTGGCGTACCCCTGGTGGGGGGTACCCACGTACGGGAACTGGTTGAGGAACGGCGTGTCGTTGGTGTTCACGCCGTCGCCCAGCTTGTTGTTGGGCGCGATGTTGAAGTCGGGCGTGAACGGGGTGCCCCCGGCCAGAGCGCGCAGCTCGATGTCCGGCGTGTCGTCGGCGAGCCGGCGACCGTTGGGGAACCCGGCCATGTCGCCGCCCAGGAGCCCCAGCGGGCTGGGGTTCCTGCTCGGGGCGATGCCCATGTTGAGCCGGATCATCTCCGCCGGCTTCACGTTCTTGGGCTGGTTGAGCCCGGGGATGCCGGTCAGGAAGATGCTGGCGATGTCGTCGCGCGGCGCCGCCGGCACCTTGACCCCCGGGTACAGCACCGGGATCAGCCGGGCCACCTCGGGGTCGAGGACGAACTTGCCGAACTGGGCGTCGTCGGCGGGCTCGGAGGCGTTGAAGCGGTCCTTCTTGCCGAGCGGGATGACGACCTCGTTCACCAGCGGCATGCCGAGGCGCGACACCTGGACCCACTGGCCGAGGCTGAGCGGGTCGCCGCCCCTGGGCGACAGGACCTTGGTCTGGCGGCGCCAGGAGGCGGCGTACACGCCGATGACCGCGTCAGGGTCGTCGGACCCGGTGAGGGCCTTCTTGTCCCCGGTGAGGTCCTTGATGGGGACCTGGAGGACGATCGAGTGGGTGTTGTAGCCGCTGACCCCGTCGACCCCGGCCTCGGTGGGACGCGGGATCAGGTGGGCCTGGTTGAACGGCCGCAGGCCGGCCAGGTCGAACACCGAGCCCAGGTCGACGAAGAACGGGTCGTCGCGAGGACCGGCGAACACCTTGCTGCCGTCGCGCAGGCCGGTGATGGCCGCGGAGGCCAGCTGGTCGTAGCTGGGCGTCGACCGCGGGCCGATGTTGGCCGGCGGCACGGGCAGCCCGGAGGCGAGGACCGTGCGGCGGCCCTTCTCGACCTTGGCCACCGAGTAGGTCTGGCGGATGTTGAAGTCGGGGTCGTTGAGTGAGGTGATGGGGCCGGTGTTGTACAGGAAGGTGTTGCCGTTCTGGACCTTGGTGGAGAAGCGGAACTCCCACACGATGTCGTCGACGGCGTCGCCGTTGTTGTCGACGTTGAGCGTGTACTTCACGTCGTCGCCGAAGTTGTGGAAGTTGGGCCCGCCGGCCGGCTCCTCCAGCGGGATCCAGTTCCCGACCAGGGTGACCGTGTCGGGCTTGTCGGGGCTGACGAAGGCGTAGGTGTCGGTGTTGTCGGCCACCGGGTCCTGCGCGATCTGCAGGGCCTCGCGGTGGCTTGACGCCCCCGACGGCGCCAGGGTGCCCACGACGGAGACCAGCGCCAGCGTGGCGGCCAGACCCCCTACCGTCATGAGCCTGCGGAACTTGGACAACTGCGTTCCTCCTCGGGAGGACGGATGGGACAGCACGTCGGGTTCTCGGAGGCCTCCTCTCAGCGGGCGTTGACGGGATCGGTGCCGAGCACACGCCAGGCGTCGCCCAGCGGGCCGACGACCACGGAGAAGCGCGAGCGCGGGCCCTGGACCGGCACCAGCCGGGCCCAGGAGCCGACCTCGGGACCGAAGGCGGCCACATAGGCCTCCGGCTCGACGGCGGCGTCGAAGCCCTCGGGGGCGGCCACCGTCCAGCGGCCGCGCTCCCGGCAGGGCAGCTCGGCCAGGTCGGCCGGGCCGTACAGCCCGGCCCCGGCCTGCAGGCCGGCCGCCCCCTGGCGGTCGCAGCCGAGCAGCCGCTCGACCCAGGCGGTGACCGCCTCGGGGGCGCGGTCGTCGGCGGGCAGGTCGGCCCGGACCGACACCGGGTCGGCGGCGACCCGCCAGCGGCCGTCCTGGCGGCTGGCCCGCCACACCTCCACGGTGCGCGCCGGGACCAGCCCGGCGAAGGGGTCGATGGCCGCCGGGTGGGACAGGGTGGCGGTGACGTCGGTGCGGTCGTCTCCGGCCCGGCGCTCGCGCCCGACCCGCACGGCCGTGACCTCGGCCCGGTCGGCCTGGGCGCGGGTGAAGCGGGCCAGCGACGGGTAGCGCTTGCGGCCTGCCTGGTCGAGCAGGTCGTAGGCGACGGCGAAGTCGCCGTCGGCCCCGGCCTGGAGGAAGCGCCGCACGGCCGCCCGGGCCGACCCGGCACGCACGGGCGCGGCCTGGCCGGTCCCGTCCAGGGTCGCTGCCGCCGGGGCGGCGGCGCCGGCCGGCAGGTCGAGGCGCTGCACCGAGGCGGCGCGGCCGGCGCCGCCCCCGACCCCGGCGGCGGCCAGGGTGACCCCGACCCCGACGGCGATCCCGGCCACGCCGACCCCGACCACGCGGAGCAGGCGGCGGCGGTCGGGGCGTGCGGCAGTTCCGGGCACGGTGGGACCTCCTCGGCTCGAGGGACGAGCGGTTCGGAACAGGGAGGCGCCGGGCCCGGGCGCGTCCGCCGAGCGGTGACCACCCGGCTGGTTGCTTGTCTTCGTGTCCTGTTCGTTCCCGGCGGCGGAAGCGTTTGCTCCGCGCCGGCGTAATTCCACCTAGGCCATTGGCCGTAGGCTGGGGTACGCCGCTCAGGACTCCAGGTAGCGGAGGACCGCCAGGACGCGCCGGTTGTCGCCCTCGGCCGGGGGCAGGCCGAGCTTGCCGAAGATGCTGGCCACGTGCTTCTCGACCACGCCGGCGGAGATGACGAGGACGGCGGCGATGCCGGCGTTGGAGCGGCCCTCGGCCATCAGGGACAGCACCTCCCGCTCCCGCGGGGTCAGCGCGGCCAGGCCCCTGGCGTGGCCGCCGGCGCCGAGGAGCTGGCTGACGACCTCGGGATCGAGGGCGGTGCCGCCGGCCGCGACCCGGGCCAGGGCGTCGGCGAACTCGGCCACGTCGGCGACCCGGTCCTTGAGCAGGTAGCCGACGCCGGCGGCGTTGCCCTGGAGCAGCCTGGCCGCGTACCTGGTCTCGATGTACTGGGAGAACACCAGCACCCCGGTCCCCGGATGGTCGCGGCGGAGCTGCAGGGCGGCGCGCAGCCCCTCGTCGGTGTGGGTCGGCGGCATGCGGATGTCCACCACCGCGACGTCGGGACGGTGCGCGGCCGCGGCGGCCAGGAGCTCCTCGCCGTCGCCGACGGCGGCGCACACCTCGTGGCCACGGTCCTCGAGCAGGCGGACAAGGCCTTCCCGGAAGACGGCGGCGTCCTCGGCGATCACCACGCGCATGGCCGGCCCGTCGTCATGTCCGCAGGGGCAGGTGGACGCTGATCAGGGTCGGCCCGCCGCGGGGGCTGACGATCCGCAGCCGGCCGTCGACGGTGCTGACCCGCTGGGCCAGGCCGGCCAGGCCGCTGCCGCGGGCCGGGTCGGCGCCGCCGACGCCGTCGTCGCCGACCTGGAGGACCAGCGTGCCGTGGCGCCCGTCGGCCTGGACGGTGACCCGGCCGGCGTGGCTGTGCTTGGCCGCGTTGGCCAGCAGCTCGGCGGCGCAGTAGTAGGCGATCGTCTCGATCGCCGGGTCGGGCCGCTCGGGCAGGTCGCAGGCCAGCTCGACCGGGACGGCGCTGGTCGCGGCCAGGGTGGTCAGGGCGTTGTCCAGGCCGGTGTCGAGGGCCGGCGGGTGGATGCCCCTGGCCAGGTCGCGCAGCTCGCCCAGGGCCTGCTTGGCGTCCCGGTGGGCGGCGTCGACCAGCTCGCGGGCGCGGGCCACGTCGGCCGCGCCCGGATCAGCCAGGGTCTCCCGGGCCAGGCCCAGGTGCATGGCCAGGGTGGCCAGGCGGATCTGGGCCCCGTCGTGGAGGTCGCGCTCGACCCGGCGCAGCTGGGCGGCGGCGTCGTCCACGGCCAGGGCGCGCGTGTGCTCCAGGTCGCGGACGCGCCGGGCGAGCCGGCCGGGGCCGAGCAGGGCCGTGAGCAGCCGGCGGTCGGCCGCGACCACCGCCCTGGTCACCCAGGGCGCGGCCAGCACCATTCCCAGGCCGACGGCAAGGGCGAGGAAGGTGCCGGGAAAGGTGGCGACCTGGAGCAGGCGCCCCGGGAACGGGGTGGCGACCGGTACCGGGTCCAGGGTGACGCCGGGCGGGTGGTTGCGGAACAGGCCCCACCAGAACGGATAGGTCAGGTTGACCAGTCCGCCGGCCCACCAGAAGACCGCGTAGGCCTCGAGGAAGGCCAGGGGCAGCTTGACCACCTGGTAGGCGACGGCCCGCCAGCCGGGGCCGTCGCCCAGCCCGGCGGCCAGCCAGCCCAGCCGGCCCCGGCCGCGATTCGGCGGCGGTGGTGCCGGCACCCGCGTGCCCAGCAGCCGGGCCGCCAGCCGGCGGTGGACGGCGCCGAGCCGGCGGGCGAGCCGGGTCGCCAGGACGACGGCCAGCCCCACGCCCAGCAGGTCGAGGGGCAGGGCCACCGCCCCCACCCAGGACATGGACCCGGACGGCGGCGAGAGCAGGAGCACGGCCGCGGCCACGCCCATCAGCCAGAGCACGACCACCAGCAGGCAGAGCCCGAGCGGGATCCCGGCCAGGCAGAACAACAGCTCGTTCCGGGCCCGGCGGCTGACCGGCGCCAGCAGCGCCGCCCGGACCCAGGCCACGGCCGGGGTCAGAGGACCTCCCATGCCACCATTGTCCTGCTCAGGCGTCCCGCTCGGCGAGCAGCCACGCCCCGGCGGCCAGGGCAAGGGCGGCGTAGGCGGCGAGCACGCCGAGCCCGGCCCAGGGCGACAGGAACCGGACGTCGCCGATCGCGATCTCGGCCCGCACCACGCTCAGAGAGTTCGCGACGATCGCCACCGGAAGGTAGGGCATGATCACCGGGGTGAGGCCGGCGACGAGCTGTGCGACCAGGTAGACGCCACCGACGAGCAGCCCGATGGCCGCTGGGGTGTGCCGGACGACGGCGCCCAGGCCGAGGCCGAGCAGCCCGATCAGGCAGTAGCCGGCCCCGCCCAGCACCACCGCTCGCAGGACCCCGGGCTGGCTTGGCGCCGGGGCCGGCAGCGTGGCCGGCAGGGCGGCCCGCCCGGCGAAGAAGGCGATGAACGCCGCCGCCTCCCCGGCGGCCAGGGCAACGGCGCCGAACACCGCCGCCTTGGCCGCCAGGACCAGCGGCCGGTTCGGGATCGCGGCCAGCGTCGACCGGATCGTCCCGGACGTGTACTCGCCGGTCACCGTCAGCACGCCGAGGACCCCGGTCAGGAGCAGGCCGACCGAGATGCCGGCCAGCACGTTGTTGGTCAGGTCGGCCGAGGCGTCCTCGGTGTTGACGGCCACGGCCACGGCGACGGCGGCCGCGCCGGCGACGGTGACCGCCAGCGTCCACCAGGTGGAGCGCAGGCTGCGCAGCTTGGTCCATTCCATGGCGGCCGCGTGGCGGAACCGGTAGTGCCCGCGGGCGGGCGCGGTGGTCGTCATCGGGTCCTCCCCTTCGCGTCGTCGGCCGGCCCCGCCCGGTACTCCACGCTGCCGGCGGTCAGCTCCAGGAAGGCCTCCTCCAGCGAGGTCGACCTGGCCGACAGCTCCGCGACCGAGGCCTGCGCCAGCAGCCGTCCCTGGCCGACCACCACCAGCCGCTCGGCGGTGAGAGCCATCTCGCCGATCAGGTGGCTGGAGACGAACACGGCCCGGCCTTCGGCGGCCAGCGACCGCAGCAGGTTGCGCATCCAGCGGATGCCCTCGGGGTCCAGGCCGTTGGCCGGCTCGTCCAGCAGCAGCACCGGCGGGTCGCCCAGGAGTGCGGCGGCGATGCCCAGCCGCTGGGCCATGCCGAGCGAGAAGGTCCCGGCCCGCCGGCCGGCGGCGCCGTCCAGGCCGACGAGGCCGAGCACCTCCTCGACCCGCGAGCGCCGGATCCCGTTGCTGGCGGCCAGCGCGGCCAGGTGGGCCCGGGCGCTGCGGCCGGGATGGAACGCCTTGGCGTCGAGCAGCGCCCCGACCGTCCGCAGCGGCCAGGGCAGCTCCCGGTAGCGGCGGCCGCCGATCGTGGCCTCCCCGGCGTCGGGCTCGTCAAGGCCCAGGAGCAACCGCATGGTGGTCGACTTGCCGGCGCCGTTGGGGCCGAGGAACCCGGTGACCACGCCGGGACGCACGTCGAAGCTGAGCCCGTCGACGGCGACGGTGGCGCCGTAGCGCTTGCTGAGACCGCGGACCTTGATCATGGGAGCACGGTACGGACCCGGGCCCCCGTTCGGAACGGGGCTTCCACCCATCTTGGCCGTGGGGGTTTTCCGCCACGCCCAGGCCGTCACACCGCCCGCTCTAGAATGGCGGCATGACCGTCGCGACCAGCCCAAGGCCGAAGCCTGAGGCGATTCCCGACCATCCCGGCGTGTACCTCTTCCGTGACCGGGACGGGCGGGTGATCTATGTCGGCAAGGCGATCTCGCTGCGCAAGCGGACCGCCAGCTACTTCCAGCCCATGCGCAACCTGCACCCGCGCACGGCGGCCATGGTGGAGGCGTCGGCGACGCTGGAGTGGGTGCTCGTCCAGAGCGAGGTCGAGGCCCTCCAGCTCGAGGTCAGCCTGATCAAGCAGCACCGGCCCCGCTACAACGTCCGCTACCGCGACGACAAGTCGTACCCGTGGCTGGCCGTGCCCCTGGCCGACGAGATCCCCCGGCCCCGGGTCGAGCGCGGGGCCAAGCGCAAGGGGACGAGGTACTTCGGCCCCTACGCCCACGCCTACGCCATCCGCGAGACCCTCGACCTCCTGCTGCGCACCTTCCCCATGCGGACCTGCTCCAAGGGGGTGTTCGACCGGCACCGGCGCCTGGGCCGGCCCTGCATCCTGTTCGACATCAACAAGTGCTCGGGCCCGTGCGTCGGCCGCGTCACCCCCACCGAGCACCGGCGCATCGTCGAGGACTTCGTGGCCTTCATGGACGGGCGCACCCGCCCGACCCTGCAGCGCCTGGAGGCCGAGATGCGCGAGGCCGCCGGGCAGCTCAACTTCGAGCTGGCGGCCCGGCTGCGCGACCAGCTGGGCAGCGTCCGCAAGGCCATGGAGCGCCAGCAGATGGTGTCCTCCACCCCCGAGGACTTCGACATCGCCGCCTTTGCCGAGGACGACCTGGAGGCGGCCGTGCAGGTGTTCTACGTCCGCCGGGGCCGGGTCGTGGGGCGGCGCGGGTTCGTGGTCGACAAGGTCGAGGCCCTCGACACCGCCGCCCTGGCCGCCACCTTCGTCCAGCAGCTCTACGGCGACCGGGGCGACGAGATCCCCCGCGAGGTGTTCCTGCCCGTCCTGCCCGAGGGCGGCGACGGGCTGCGGGCGTGGCTGGCCGGGCTGCGCGGCGGGCCGGTCGACCTGCGGGTGCCCCGCCGGGGGGAGAAGCGGGCCCTGCTGGAGACGGTGGCGGCCAACGCCCGCGGGGCCTTCGCCACCCACAAGCTCAAGCGGGCCAGCGACTTCGACGCCCGGGCCCGCGGCCTCAAGGAGCTCCAGGAGGCCCTCGACCTGCCCGAGGCCCCCCTGCGGATCGAGTGCTACGACATCTCCAACCTCCAGGGCAGCCAGGTCGTCGGCTCGATGGTGGTGTTCGAGGACGGCCTGGCCCGCAAGAGCGAGTACCGCCGCTTCGAGATCCGCTCGGTCGAGGGCCAGGACGACGTCGCCTCCCTGCGCGAGGTCCTGACCCGCCGCCTGGCCCGCCTGGCCGCCGAGCGCGACCAGCCGGAGGACGACAGCGGCCGCCGCCGCAAGTTCGCCTACCCGCCGAACCTGATCGTGGTCGACGGAGGCCGGCCCCAGCTGGCCGCCGCCCTGGAGGCGGTGCGGGCCTCGGCCAGCCCCGACCTGCCGGTGGTGTCGCTGGCCAAGCGGATGGAGGAGGTGTACCTGCCGGGCATGCCCGACCCGGTGGTCATCCCCCGGACCAGCGAGGCCCTCTACCTGCTGCAGCGGGTCCGCGACGAGGCCCACCGCTTCGCCATCGCCTACCACCGCAAGCTGCGGGACCGGTCCATGACGGCCAGCGTGCTCGACGGCATCCCCGGGGTCGGCGAGTCCCGACGGCGCCAGCTGGTACGCCACTTCGGCTCGGCCCGCAAGGCCGCCCAGGCCAGCCTGGCCGAGCTGGAGCAGGTCCCCGGCCTGGGCCCGGGGCTTGCTAAGGTGGTCTACGACCATCTCCATGGGGGGGCCAGACAGGAATGACCCAGGAGCTGCGGACCGAGGACCGCCTGCGCGCGGCCGCGGTGGAGTTCGTGGTGATCACCGGGCTGTCGGGGGCCGGCCGCTCGGAGGCGGCCAAGGTGCTGGAGGACCTCGGCTACTTCGTGATCGACAACCTGCCGGCGTCGCTGATCGGGCGGGTCGCCGAGCTGGCCGTGGTCGGCCGCGACCGGACCCGGGTGGCGCTGGTCATGGACGCCCGCGGCGGCTCCTTCACGGCCGGCGTGTCCGAGCTGTCGACCGCCCTCAACCAGCTCAGGGCCCAGGACATCAACCTCCGGGTGCTGTTCCTGGAGGCCTCCGACGAGGTCCTCATCCGCCGCTACGAGGCCACCCGCCGGCGCCACCCGGTGGCCGGCGAGCGGGTCGCCGAGTCGATCGCCCTGGAGCGCGACCTGCTGCGCGAGCTGCGGGCCGACGCCGACCTGGTCCTCGACACCAGCGACCTCAACGTGCATGAGCTGCGGGCCAAGATCCTGGCCGCGTTCGCCGACGAGGCCGCCGGCCTGCTGGTCACGGTGGCCTCCTTCGGCTTCAAGTACGGTCTGCCCCTGGACGCCGACATGGTGGTCGACGTCCGCTTCCTGCCCAACCCGCACTGGGTGCCGGAGCTGCGCCCGCTGCCCGGCACCGACCCGGCCGTGCGCGACTACGTGCTCGCCCAGCGCGACACCGGCCTGTTCCTGGCCCGGTTGGAGGCGCTGCTGGAGACGGCCCTGCCCGGCTACGTCAAGGAGGGCAAGCACTACCTGACGGTGGCCGTTGGCTGCACCGGGGGCAAGCACCGCAGCGTGGTCCTGGCCGAGGAGCTGGCCGGCTGGCTGACCGACAAGGGCTACCGGGCCCACGTCGCCCACCGGGACGTGGAGCGCGAGTGAGGGTCGTCGCGCTCGGGGGCGGCCACGGCCTGGCCGTCACCCTGGCCGCCCTGCGGCTGCTCGGGGTGGCTCCGACCGCGGTGGTGGCCGTGGCCGACGACGGCGGCTCCTCGGGGCGGCTCCGCCGCGACCTGGGCCTGCTGCCCCCCGGCGACCTGCGCAAGGCCATGCTCGCCCTGGCCGACCCGGCGGCCGAGGTCCGCGAGCTGTTCGGCTACCGGTTCGAGCGCGGCGACCTGGCCGGCCACAACCTGGGCAACCTGGCCCTGGCCGCCCTGACCGACCTCAAGGGCGGCTTCCAGGAGGCGCTGGAGGAGGCGTCGCGGTGGCTCCGGGTCCAGGGGCGGGTCCTGCCGGCCACGCTGGTGCCGGTGCGGCTGTGCGGCCTGGTCGACGGCCGCCAGGTCGAGGGCCAGGTGGCGATCGCCACGGCCAGCGGCCGGGTCGAGTCGGTGTGGCTGGAGCCGCGCGCCCCGGCCGCCGTGCCGGCCGCGGTCGACGCCGTCCGCCAGGCCGACCTGGTCCTGCTCGGCCCCGGGTCGACCTTCACCTCGGTCGTGCCCAACCTGCTCGTCCCCGACCTGGCCGCGGCCCTGACCGAGGCCGAGCGGCTGGTCTACATCTGCAACCTGGAGGCCCAGCCGGGGGAGACCAGCGGCTTCGCGCCCGAGACCCACCTGGCCGCCATCCTCGACCACTGCCCGGGCCTGCCGGTGGCCACCGTGCTCTGCCAGCGGCCCCAGGACGCGGCCGCCGCGGCCCGCGAGCTGCGGGCCTTCGCCGAGCTCGGGGCGGCCGTCCTCCACGCCGAGGTGGCCGCCGACGACCACCCCGGCCGCCACGACGCCGCCCGCCTGGCCACCGCCCTCAAGGAACTCGCCTAGGGCGCCGATGAGCCGCGGCGAGTTCACCGTCCGGGTGAAGGAGGAGCTGGCGGCGCTGCGGCCGGCCGCCCCGGCCGAGCGCCGCGCCCTGCTGGCCGCCCTGCTCCGCTTCGCCGCCACCCTCCACATCGGCGGCACCCTCGGCCCCCGCTACACCCTGGTCCTGGCCACCGGGTCGGGCGGGGTGACCCGGCTGGCCTTCTGGCTGCTGCACACCGGCTACGGGGTCCGGCCCGACTTCCGCGTCCGCGAGGCCGGGGCGCTGGCCCCCCGGGCCCGCTACGAGCTCGTCCTGGCCGACCGGGTCGAGCGGGTGCTGACCGACAGCGGCATCCTCGACGGCGCCGGCCGGCTCAGCTTCGGCGTCGCCGGCGGCCTGGTCAGGGGCCGGGAGGCGGCCGCCTGCTTCGCCAGGGGCGCGTTCCTGGGCCGCGGCTCGGTGTCGGCCCCGACCCGCGAGCCCCACCTGGAGGTCGGCGCCCCCGAGGAGCGCACCGCCGCCGACCTGGCCGCCATCCTGGCCAGGCTCGGCCTGCCCGCCCGGACCGGCGCGCACGGCCCCGACGAGCACCGGGTGGTGGTCAAGG
>DASUPQ010000958.1 GCA_036280995.1 Actinomycetota bacterium
GACCTCCTCGACCCGGACGTCCCGCTTGCCCTGCCAGGTGACCGCCTTCATCAGAACTGCTCCTTCACGCGTCGCTTGCCGGACGGACCGGGTACCACGGCGGCGGGCGGCCAACCCTGTACCGCTTCCGGAGTACCGGCCGGTCGTCCGGGCGACCGCCGGCGCCAGCGACGCCCGGGCGCTCGACGGGCTGGGTGTGGCCCTGCTGGCCGCCAACGTCCTGCCTCTGCTGGCCCTGCGGCGGGTCCCGCTGCTGGTGCTGGCCTGCTTCAGCGTCGCCTATCCGGCCTGGGCGTCGCTGGAGTACCCGACCCACCTGCTCCGGTCGCTCCCCACCCTGGCCGCCATGTTCGCCGGCGGTCGACGTCCTCCAGGGCGGCTGGTGGACCGGGGCCTGGGACGCCACCGGCCTGGCCGTGCAGGTGGGGGTGCTGGTGGCCGCCACCGCGGTCGCCCTGTGGCGGGTAGGGGACGCGTGAGGCGCCACATCGTGACCATGCCCACCGTATCGCCGCCCGCTCCAGCAGCGGCCGCTTATGGGCCCTTGACCGGGGTAGCCCTAGCATGGGCCTCCCGGGCGCAAAGGAAGGGACCGATGGCATCGCTGACCAAGCGCATCATGAAGTTCGTGCAGAGCCCCCAGGGCCGGCAGGTGATCGAGCGGGCCAAGGTGGAGGCGAGCAAGCCGGAGAACCGCCGCAAGATCGAGCAGCTGCGCCGGCGCTACCTCGACAAGCGCCGCTAGCCCACCATCGCGCCCTGGGCGCGGAGGTGGTCCTTGACCTTGGAGACGAGGTCGGCGGGGTCGAACGGCTTGGTGACCCAGTCGTCGGCGCCGGCGTCCAGGGCCATCGCCCGGTCGGCCTCCAGGGACTTGGCGGTCAGCATGATCACCGGCACCGGGCTGTCGGGCCGCTGGTTGCGCAGGCGGGAGCAGACCTCGTAGCCGTCCATGCAGGGCATCATCGTGTCCAGCAGGATCAGGCTGGGCCGCACGTCGAGGGCCTTGTCGAGGGCGTCCTGGCCGTCGCGGGCCACGACCACGTCGAAGCCCTCCAGGCGCAGGTTGAGGGCGACGAAGCGGACGATGTCCACGTCGTCGTCGGCGATCAGGACGAGGTTGGCCATACAACCCCAGGCGTCCGACCCGTCCCTACCGATACGGGTCAGTTGTGAGGACCCGGTCGAGCTGCCGCCGGAACCGCGACGACGGCTCGACCCCGGCACCCAGTTCGCGGACCCGCTCGACCAGCCGCCGGTCCGAGGTCACCACCAGGTAGCGGCCCGGTTCCGGGTGGCCGGCGACCAGGTCGACGATCTCGTGGTCGGCGGCGTTGCGGCCCCGCCGTGAGGCGAACGCGACCTCGACCCCGCCGTGCCGCCCCGGGGCGACGTCCGGCGGCCGCCGGTCGAACACGACCGTGACCTCGTCCCCGGTCAAGGCGGCGAACCTCCCCAGCTCCCCGATCAGCCGCCGCACGGCCCCGTCCCGGTCGTTCCACCACCGGTCGGGCCGCGACCCGATCACGTTCATCCCGTCGACCAGCCACACCGGCCGCCGGCCTGTGTCGTCCGGCACCTCGGCCCCGTGTCCGAGGTCACTGCCCAACTCGTCCGACATGTTGTTGGCTTGCTCCCATGTACGAAGACTACGGCGCCCGGGTCGACGGCCGTTCGGTCGAGCTCAGCCTGTTCCTCCCCGACAACACCGTCGATCCTAGCCAGTACGAGGCGACGGCGGTCCCCGTATCCACAGCCTCCAGGTCGCCGGCACCTTCCAGAACGGCACGGTCCGCTGGTGCGGCGACCCCTGCGCCCGGTACATCATCGGGCCGGACGAGAACGCCGGGTTCATGGTCGGCGGGCCGCGGACGGCGGTGGAGCCCATCGGCACCCGCCGGTCAGCGCATCAACTCCGACTGGGGCCGCATCTACCACCAGGCCGCCTGACGAAAGGAGCCGCCCGATGGATGAGAACTTCTCCTACTGCTCGCTGCCGCCGGTGCCGCCGCGGGAGTTCCCGGCGGGGACGGACCCGGCGCGGGTCGAGGCGATCGTGGTCAACGAGTCGAAGTGGGTGAACCACACCGTCCTGCACTACTACTTCTTCGACCGGGAGACCGACGGCGAGCACGTGTTCGGGTCCGACGGCACCAGGCACTGGCGGCCATGGACCACCGACAAGGCCCACCAGGACGTGGTCCGCGGCGCCTTCGACCAGTGGAAGGCCCAGCACATCGGGCTGGAGTTCGTGGAGGTCACCTCGCGGGACGAGGCCGAGATCCGGATCGGGTTCATGCAGGGGGACGGCTCCTGGTCCTACCTGGGCCGCCAGATCCTCGACCGGGGCGTCAACGAGCGGACCATGAACTTCGGCTGGGACCTGCTGCGGACGCCCCGGGAGGCCGACACCGCCCTGCACGAGATCGGCCACACCCTGGGGCTGCCGCACGAGCACCAGAACCCCAACGCCGGGATCGTCTGGGACGAGGAGAAGGTCTACGCCGAGCTGGGCGGCCCGCCCAACAACTGGACGCGGGAGAAGACCCAGTGGAACATCCTGCGCAAGATCGAGCCGGACACCGTGCAGGGGTCCAACTGGGACTCCGACTCGATCATGCACTACCCGTTCCAGGCCGGGCTGATCCTGCAGCCGGAGCGCTACCGGACCGAGCCGCTGCGCCCGGCCGGCGGGCTGTCGGCCCGCGACCTCGCCTGGGTGCGGGCCTTCTACCCGGCCGACGACGACACCGACCTCCCCGAGCTGCTCCCCTTCCAGTCCCGTGAGCTGGCCATCCTGCCCGGCGCGCAGCGGGACTTCGTCATCCGGCCGACCGCCACCCGCCAGTACACGCTGCAGACCTTCGGGGCCTCGGACACCGTCATGGTGCTGTTCGAGCGGGCCGACGGGCAGCTGCGCTACCAGGCCGGCGACGACGACAGCGGCGAGGACCGCAACGCCACCCTCCAGCTCAAGCTCTTCCAGGGCCGCGAGTACGTCCTCCGGGTCCGCCTCTACTTCAGCCAGGCCTCGGGGGAGACTGCTGTCATGCTGTGGTGAGACGACCGCTCGTGACGGGGTGATCCGCCTGGACGGCGACGAGCTGGAGCGGCAGGCGAAAACGGCCTACCTCGGCGGCCGGATCTCGGACGCCATGCTGGCCCTGCAACGGGCCCAGCAGTTCCACGCCCGCCAGGGCGACCACCGGCGGGCCGCGCGCTCCGCCTTCTGGCTGGGGTTCCTGCTGCTCGGGCGGGGCGAGCTGGCCCAGGGCAGCGGCTGGCTGGCCAGGGCCCGGCGGCTGCTCGAGCACGAGCCGCCCGACTGCCCCGAGCAGGGCTACCTGCTGCTCCCGGCGACCCTGGAGCTGCTCGAGACCGGCAACCCCGCCGCCGCCCGGGCGACGGCGGCCCGGGCCGCCGGGATCGGCCGCCAGGCCGGCGAGGCCGACCTGGTCGGGCTGGCCCTGTTCCTCCAGGGGGCGGCCGCGGTGACCGGCGGCGACGTCGCCGAGGGCCTGGCCCTGCTCGACGAGGCCATGGTCGCGGTCGTCGCCGGCGAGCTGTCGCCCGAGGTGACGGGCTGGGTCTACTGCGGCGTCATCGACGTCTGCCAGGAGGTCTCCGAGCTGCGCCGGGCCCGCGAGTGGACCGGGGCGCTGGCCGCCTGGTGCGACAGCCGGCCCGACATGGTGACCTTCACCGGCCAGTGCCTGGTCCACCGGGCCGAGATCCTGCGGCTGGGCGGGGCCTGGGCGGAGGCGGTGGAGGCGGCCCGCCGGGCCGCCGAGCGGCTGGCCGAGGCCGACGACGAGCAGGCCATCGGCGCCGCCGCCTACCAGCGGGCCGAGGTCCACCGGGTCCTTGGCGAGCTGGACGCGGCCGCGGACGCCTACCAGCTGGCCAGCCGGTGGGGCCACGAGCCCCAGCCCGGGCTGGCCCTGCTCCGACTGGCCCAGGGCCGGAACGGGGCGGCCGAGGCGGCGATCCGCCGCCTGCTGGGCGAGACCGGCGACCGGCTGCACCGCTCCCGGCTGCTCCCGGCGGCCACCGAGATCCTGCTCGCGGCCGGCGACACCGGGGCGGCCGCCGACGCCGCCGCCGAGCTGGCCGGGATCGCCGGCGACTACGGGACGCCGGCCCTGCTGGCGGCCGCCGGGCACGCCCGGGGGGCGGTGCTGCTGGCCACCGGCGACGCCGAGGCCGCCGTGGCCACCCTGCGGGGTGCCTGGCGGGCCTGGCGCGACCTGGGGGTCCCGTACGAGGCGGCGCGGGTCCGGGTGCTGGTCGGCCTGGCCTGCCGGGCCCTCGGCGACACCGACGCCGCCGCCATGGAGCTCGACGCCGCCCGGACCGTGCTGGCCGGGCTGGGCGCCGTCCCCGACCTGGACCGGCTCGACCGGCTGGCCGGGGCCGCCGGCCCGGACGCGTCCCCCGGGGCCGGCGGATTGACCGGACGCGAGCTGGAGGTGCTGCGGCTGGTGGCCGCGGGCAAGACCAACCACGCCATCGCCTCCGCCCTGCACCTGGCCGACAAGACGGTCCACCGCCACGTCAGCAACATCTACAGCAAGCTGGGCGTCTCCTCCCGGGCCGCCGCCACCGCCTACGCCTACGAGCACGACCTGGTCCGCTGACGGGGAGAAGTACCCATGGCAGCGCGGTCCGGGTCGAGGGCTTCTCCCGATGCCGCCCCTGGGTCCCCGCCCTAGGCTCGGGCCAACCCCACGAGGAGGCGGCGATGCGCAGCCACGGCATGGACCCGGAGCGGTTCGAGACGGTGATCGTCGGCGGCGGCCAGGCCGGGCTGGCCACCGGCTGGCACCTGGCCAGGCGGGGCCGGCCGTTCGTGATCCTGGACGCGGGCGAGCGGGTCGGCGACCAGTGGCGCCGGCGCTGGGACTCGCTGCGGCTGTTCACCCCGGCCCGCTACAGCGGCCTGCCCGGCATGGGCTTCCCCGCCCCGGCCTGGCACTACCCGACCAAGGACGAGATGGCCGGCTACCTGGAGGCCTACGCGGCCCGGTTCCAGCTCCCGGTCCGCGGCGGCGTCCGGGTCGACGGGCTCACCCGCCTCGGCCACCGGTTCCTGGTCACCGCCGGCGAGCGCCGCTTCGAGGCGGCCAACGTGGTCGTGGCCTCGGGGGCCTACCACACCCCCCGGGTCCCGTCCTTCGCCGTCGAGCTCGACCCGGCCATCGTGCAGCTCCACTCCAGCGGCTACCGGCACCCGGCCCAGCTCCGCGAGGGCGGCGTCCTGGTCGTCGGCGCGGCCAACTCGGGGGCCGAGATCGCCCTGGAGGCCTCCCGGGCCCATCCGGTGTGGCTGTCCGGCCGGCACCCGGGCAGCGAGCCGACCCGAGCCGGCTCCCGGCTGGACCGGCTGTTCACCCCGCCGTTCTGGTTCGCCATCAACCACGTGCTGAGTGTGGGGACGCCGATCGGCCGCAAGCTCCGCCCCAAGCTGATGGGGGTGGGCACGCCCCTGGCCCGGGTCAAGCCCCGCGACCTCAAGGCCGCCGGGGTCGAGCGGGTGCCCCGCACGGCCGGGGTCCGCGACGGCCTCCCGCTGCTGGAGGACGGGCGGGTCCTGGAGGTGGCCAACGTCGTGTGGGGCACCGGCTTCGGGCACGACTTCTCCTGGATCGACCTGCCGGTGTTCGACGCCGGCGGCGAACCCCGGCACGACCGCGGCGTGGTCGAGGACCAGCCCGGGCTGTACTTCGTGGGCCTGTTCTTCCTCTCGTCGGTCGCCTCGTCCCTGGTCGGCGGGGTCGGCCGCGACGCCGCCCACATCGCCGAACGGATCGCCGCCCGCGTCCCTTGGGAGGAAGGCCTTCCGGCGGCCCGCTAAGGTGGCAACGAGCACCCGTCCAGGAGGGCTCGTTGCACGAGAGCGAATCGCTGCTGCTGGCGTTGATGGTCGCCGTGGCCGGGCTGAGCGTCCTGGCCCGGGTGGTCGGCGTGCCCTACCCGATCCTGCTCGTCCTCGGCGGCCTGGTGCTCGGGTTCGTGCCCGGCATGCCGCTCGTCGAGCTGCCGCCCGAGCTGGTCCTGGTGGTGTTCCTGCCGCCGCTGCTGTACTGGGCCGGCTTCTTCTCCTCGCCCCGCGACCTGCGGGCCGAGGCCCGGCCGATCTCGCTGGCCGCGGTCGGGCTGGTCCTGGCGACCATGGTCGCGGTGGCCGCGGCCGCCCACGCGCTGGTCGACGGGATGAGCTGGCCGGCGGCGTTCGCGCTGGGGGCGATCGTCTCGCCGACCGACCCGCTGGCCGCCACCGCCATCGGCCGCCGCCTGGGCGTGCCCCGTCGGCTCATCACCGTGCTCGAGGGTGAGAGCCTGGTCAACGACGCCACCGCCCTGGTCGCCTACCGGATGGCGGTGGCCGCCGCGGTCAGCGGGAGCTTCGTCGCCTGGCAGGCCGGGCTGCGGTTCGTGGTCGGGGTGGCCGGCGGGGTGGTCATCGGGCTGCTGGTCGGCTGGCTGGTGGCCGAGGTGCGGCGCCGGCTCGACGACCCGGTGGTCGAGATCGTGGTCTCGGTGGCCACCGGCTACGCCGCCTACCTGCCGGCCGACCAGCTCGGCGTGTCCGGGGTCCTGGCCGCCGTGACCGCCGGCATCTACGTCGGCTGGCGGGCCCCGGAGCTGGCGTCGGCGTCGACCCGGCTGCTCGGCTTCTCCTTCTGGGAGGTGCTGGTCTACCTGGCCAACGCCGTGCTCTTCATCCTCGTCGGCCTGGAGCTCCAGCCGATCCTTGACGACCTCGACGGCACCGCCGTTGCCGAGCTGGTCGGCCAGGCGGCGCTGGTCAGCGCCGTCGTGATCGCGGTGCGCCTGGGGTGGGTGTTCAGCGTCCCCTACCTGATCCGGCTGGTCGACCGGCGACCGTCCCAGCTCATGCGGCGGGTCGGGGCCAGGGAGCGGCTGGTGATCGGCTGGAGCGGCATGCGGGGGGCGGTGTCGCTGGCCGCGGCGCTCGCCCTGCCCCTGGACTTCCCCCTGCGCAACCTGATCCTGTTCCTGACCTTCGCGGTGATCCTGGCCACCCTGGTCGTCCAGGGGCTGACCCTGCCCGTCCTGATCCGGCGGCTCCACTTCGAGGCCGACGACGCCGAGGAGCGGGAGGAGGTCAAGGCCCGCCTGGTCGCCGCCCAGGCCGCCCTCGACCGGCTCGACGAGCTCGCCGGGGCGGACTGGACCCGCGACGACACGGTCGAGCGGCTGCACGGCCTCTACGAGTTCCGCCGCCGGCGCCTGAAGGCGCGCGGCGGGTACCTGGAGGACGACGGCGCCGAGGACCGCTCGCTCGCCTACCAGCGGCTGCTCCGCGAGCTGCTCGACGCCCAGCGACGGGCCATCGTGCGGCTCCGCAACCAGGGCAAGATCAGCAACGACGTGATGCACCGCATCGAGCGGGAGCTCGACCTGGAGGACACCCGACTGGAGATCTGACCGCGGGAGGTGGCGCCATGCGTCTGACCAAGTTCGGGCACTCGTGCCTGCTGGTGGAGGAGGGCGGCGACCGGGTGCTGCTGGACCCGGGCTCGTTCTCGGACGGGTTCGAGCGGCTGGAGGGGCTGACCGCGATCTGCGTCACCCACCAGCACGCCGACCACCTCGACGCCGGGCGGGTGCGGCAGGTGCTGGACCGCAACCCCGGGGTTCGGGTGGTCAGCGACGAGGGCAGCGCCGGGGCCCTCGGCGGGGCGGGCGCCGACGTCGAGGTCGTCCACGACGGCGACGAGCTCACCCTCGGCCGGCTGGGGCTGCGGGTGGCCGGGCGCGACCACGCCGTCATCCACCCCGACCTCCCGGTCGTGCCCAACGTCGGCTACCTGGTCGGGGGGCGGCTGTTCCACCCGGGCGACGCGCTGACCGAGCCCGGCGAGCCGGTCGAGGTGCTGGCCGCGCCGGCCGGGGCGCCCTGGCTGCTGCTGGCCGACGCCGTCGACTACCTGCGCCGGGTCGGCCCAAGGGTGGCCGTCCCGGTGCACGAGAAGGTGCTGTCGGCGGCCGGCGTCAAGATCCACTACGGCCGGCTGGAGGAGCTCGCCGGGAAGGGCACGACCTTCAGGGTGCTGGACGACGGGAAGCCGGTCGAGCTGTAGGACCTCGAAGTACGTGCGCTGCCGTAGCGAGATCGTACGGCTGCATCGGTTCGTCCACGTCGGTTGCTGCGAGAGTCGACCGGCCCGGCGCCGACGCCGGGCGTACGGCATCTACGCTCAGGGGGAAACGCACTTGCGTCGGAGAACGCTCACCGTCTCGATGGCGCTGGCCGGGGTGCTGCTGCTGGCCGCGCCCGCCCACGCCGCCTTCGAGCGGCCGGTGGCCGTCTGGCAGATGAACGAGGCTGCCGGGGCCCGGACCATGGTCGACAGCAGCGGCAACGGGCACAACGGCACCATCGGGGCCAACGTGCAGGTCGGCGTGGCGCTCTCGGGCGGGGGCACCGGGTACCGGTTCCCCTACAAGCGGCCCAACACCCCGCCGGCCGATCCCGAGCACCTGGTGAGGGTCCCGAACAGCACGGCCCTGAACCCGGGCAGCGGCGACTACGCGGTCGAGTTCCGGATGCGCACCACCCACTCGTTCGGCAACGTGATCCAGAAGGGCCAGGCCGGGGCGCCGGGCGGCTACTGGAAGTTCCAGCAGCCCAGCGGGAAGATCTCCTGCCTGTTCCGGGGCTCGGCCGGGAGCAGCACCGCCTCGGCCGGCTCGACGGTCCGGGTCAACGACGGCAACTGGCACACGGTCCGCTGCGAGCGCACCGCCTCGATGGTGACCATGATCATCGACGGGGTCGTGACCGGCCGGAACCGCAACCGCACCGGCACCATCTCCAACACCCGCCCGGTGACCATCGCCGGCAAGGGCAACTGCGACCAGATCGAGATCACCTGCGACTACTTCTCCGGTGACCTCGACTACGTGCGGATCGAGACGACCTGACCGCGCCCGCGACGGGCAGCCCCGGGGCCTGCACCCGGGGCTGTTCGCCGTCCCGGGCTAGACTGCGGGAAGCCGAACAGGAGGTCGCATGCCCGATCGGGTGGCACAGAGGCGCTGGGGGCTGCGCAGCCTGGCGTTCCTCGGGCTGGCCGCGGGCTCGATCATCCTGTCCAACTGGATGCGGATGACCGGCAACACCGACGTCATCCTGCTCACCTTCATCGGCACCGTGGTCGGCCTGGTCGGCGCCGCCGTCTGCACCGTCAAGGGCTTCCGCGCCTGGGGCGGCAGGCTCCCCCGGGAGGAGCCGCCCGGCCGCCCCGGCGGCCGCCCCGGCGACCGTCCCTAGCCGCCGGGCCCGCTCAGCGCCCCGACGCCGGGTGCGGGTCGCCCGGGCCCGGCTCGACGCAGAACTCGTTCCCCTCGGGGTCCCGCAGCTCGGTGATGGCGGCGTGGCGCTCCACCACCGACGCCCCCAGCCCGACCAGCCGTTCGACCTCCTCGTCCATGCTGGTCAGGGCGCGCAGGTCGAGGTGGACCCGGTTCCCGGCCAGCTTGGGACCGCGCCCGCCCCGGAACCAGATGTTGGGCCCGCCCCAGGCGGCGGCCTCCACGTAGGCGCGCTCCGGGGTGGAGTCCTCGTCCACGTCCGACCCCAGCGCCGCCGCCCAGAACCGCGCCACCACCAGGGCGTCGTCGCAGTCCACGGTCAGGTTCTTGATGAACGCGGGCATCGGTCCTCCTCGGCTGGGGTCAGGTCCGCGGGGGCCGGCGCATGCCCCATGACGTGGGGCCGCCGGGGGCGAGCTGGAGGGCGTCGTGCTCGACCTCGAACCCGAACCGCCCGTAGAAGCGGAGGTTCTCGCGCCGCGCCGTGGTCAGGTAGCAGGCCAGCCCGTCCTGGTCGGCGCGGGCCAGGCCGGGAGCGAGCAGGCGGGTGCCGACCCCGCGGCCCTGGGCGCCGGGGACGATGCCCATGGTCTCCAGGTTCCAGTGGGGGTCGCGTGGGTGCAGGCGGGCCGCGTTGGCGCCAAGGCGCATGAACCGCGGGAAGGCGGCCGGGGCCGCGGCCAGGACCCGGAGCATCGCCGGGGCGGCCCGGAGCTGACGGCCGGCGCTCCAGGGGAAGGCGCCGGGCGGCAGCCACACGGCCACGCCCAGCAGCCGTCCGCCGGTGACCGCGGCGTCGACCCGCCCGGCGGCGAGGGCGTCGCGCACGGTGGCGGTGAAGAACGCCCGCAGCGCCTTCGCCCGCCGGGCCGGGTCGGGGAAGACGTGGGCGAAGGTCGGGTAGCGGCCGTGACTGGCCGCGAACACCGCCCCGACCTCACCCAGCCGGTCCCGGTCGAGGGGGCCGATCTCGAGCGGCACGCTGTCGTCCATGCTGTCCACCTCCCGCCTGGAAATGGGCGGCAACACCGGGCACCGTGGGCGAGACTGTCATCAGAGCACGAACGACACCAGCGGAGGGACGAGCGATGCGGACGGTCGTGGGCCGGCGCGTGCAGGACGTGGACGTCGGCTAGGTCCATGCCCTCGCCGCCCGCCACCGGGCGGCGACCATCGACCTCGGGACCGGCGACGGCCGCTTCGTGCTGGCCGCCGCGGCCGCCGAGCCGGACCGGCTGGTCGTCGGCGTCGACGCCAGCGCGTCCGCCATGGCCGAGGCGTCCCGGCGGGCCGGCCGCCGGCCCGAGCGCGGCGGCCTGCCGAACGCGCTGTTCGTGGTGGCCGCCGCCGAGGCCCTGCCCCCGGAGCTGGACGGCCTGGCCGGCCTGGTGACCGTCCACTTCCCCTGGGGTTCGTTGCTGCGCGGCCTGCTGGCCGCCGACCCGGCGGTCCTGGCCGGCCTGGTCCGGGTCATGTGCCCGGGGGCCACCCTGTCGGTGCTGCTGTCGCTGACCGACCGCGACCACGGCGCCGGGGCCGGCCCGGTCGGCGAGGCGACCCTGGCCGCCCTGGCCGCCCCCTACGGCCGCCACGGGCTGGCCGTGACCAGGGTGCGCCCGGCCACCCCGGCCGACGTGGCCGCCAGCCACTCCACCTGGGGCAGGCGGCTGGGCGCGGGCGCCCGCCGTCCCGCCTGGCTGCTGGAGGCGCGCCTGCCGGCCGCCGTGCCGGAGGCGGCCGGGGTGCCGCCGCGTCAGTGAAGCTCGGCCAGGCGGGCGCCGGCCTGGTCGAGGCGGGAGGCGGCGTCGTCCATGCCGGCCCACGGGTCGGGGGCGTCGAGGCGGTCGGCGATGTCACGAACGGTGTGGCCGCCCGGCTGGAAGCCGTCCAGCTCCGACCAGTCGAGCGGGACCGAGACGGGCGCGCCGGGCCGGGCCCGGACGGCGTAGGGGGCGGCCATGGTCTGGGCGTAGCCGTTGCGGCCGATGTCGAGGTACAGCCGGCCGTGCCGGTTGGCGATGCGGCCCTCGGTGGTGAAGTCGTCCGGGTACCGGTTGGCCAGGGCCTCGGCCACGGCGATGCTGAACACCTTGACGGTGTCGGTGTCGGCTGCCGGGACCAGCGGCACCACCACGTGCAGGCCGCGCGACCCGCTGGACTTGAGGTACGCGGCCAGCCCCAGCTCCTCCAGCAGGCCGCGCAGGGACGACGCCGCCGCCCGCAGGACCCCGAGGTCGTCCGAGGCCGGGTCGAGGTCGAAGACCATCTGGTCCGGGTGGTGGATATCGGGGGTCCGGCTGAGCCAGACGTGCGGGGTGACGCAGCCCTGGTTGGCCAGGTAGGCGAGGTCGTCGGGGTGACGGCAGACCACGTAGGTGACCTGCTCGCGGACGGTGGCCTGGCGGGTGCGGCGGTTGGGGGCGGTGACCCGCTCGATCCAGTCGGGGAAGTGGCGGCCGACCTGCTTCTGGAGGAACCCGCCCTTGCCGATCCCGTCCGGGAACCGCTGCATGGTGACCGGCCGGCCGCTGATCAGGGGGAGCATCCGCGGGGCGACCGTCCGGTAATAGGCGACCAGCTCGCCCTTGGTGATGCCGTCGTCGGGGAACAGCACCTTCTCCGGATGGGTGACCTGGACCCGGTCGCTCAAGGTTGCGGCGCCTTCAGAGGACGACCGTGCTGACGACCAGCGGCCGGCCCTCCCCGGGGGCGGCCGAGGGGGGCAGGAAGCGCAGCTCCAGCACCTCGGTGCCCGGCGGCGGCGCCGGCACGAAGGTGTGGTGGTGGATGCCGATCATGCCGAAGCCCGGGGCGATGGTGTGCCAGTTGACGTAGTCCGTGCCGGCCCGGTCGGACACCTCGCAGCGGCCCAGGACCGCGGGCCGCGGCAGGTCGCCCTGCGGCTCCGGGGTGGCGTAGGCGATGGCGTAGCGCAGGTCGAACCAGTCCGACCAGATCTCCAGCGACAGCAGGACCAGCCGGTCCCCGGACGGCAGCAGGTGCTCGCGGGCCAGCGGCAGCACCTGGCGCAGCCGCGCCCCGGCCGGCGGCTGCCAGGCCGGCGGTCCCCGGTCCGGGGGGAGCGGCTCGGGGTCGGCCCCGGCCGAGTAGACGGAGATCACGGCCTCGCGGAGCTGGAGGAGGCCGGCCCCGAGGTCCTCGAGGGCCCGGGCGGCCACGCCCCCGCCCTCGCCCACCAGGCCGAGCAGGAGGTGCTCGGCGCCCACCCAGCGGTAGCCGAGCCGGCCCGCCTCGGTTGAGGCCAGCACCACGGCAGCCCGGGCCCGATCGGTGAACCGGCTGAGGGCGGGGCCGACGAAACGCTCGTGGGCGGCCTGCTTGCTGACCCCCAGCGCCTGGCCGATCTC
>DASUPQ010000959.1 GCA_036280995.1 Actinomycetota bacterium
GTGACATTTTCTGGTCGGTGCTGTGGTTCTTCTTCCTGTTCATCTGGATCATGGTCTTGTTCCATGTCTTGACCGACCTGTTCCGGGACCACTCGGTGTCGGGCGTGGAAAAGACGTTGTGGGTACTGTTCCTGGTGTTCCTGCCCTTCCTGGCCGTGTTCATCTACTTGATCGTTCGGGGCAGGGGGATGGGCGAGCGGGCCGCGGCCCAGCAGCAGCGGGCCCAGCAGCAGTTTGAAGGCTACGTGCGCAACGTCGCCACCACTGCTGAGGCGACGCCGACCGAGCAGATTGCCCGGGCCAAGGAGCTGCTGGACACCGGCGCGATCGACCAGTCGGAGTTTGAGCGGCTGAAGGCCAAAGCCCTCGCCTGAGGCCAGGGCGGCGGCCGCGCCAAGCAGCAGGTAGCTACCGCGCCGGGCACGCCCCGGTGAGCTTCGTGCCCGACTGCGACGACCGCCGGCGGGCGCTGTGCCAGTTCGGGACCGGCTCATGCAGCGGTCGTGGGCAGCAGCCCTTGGCCGCCATGAGCTGGTCGTGGCTGCCCACCTCGACAACGCCACCGTCGGCGATGGCCACGATGACCGGGGAGCGCCATGGGCCATCGCCGGCCGATACGCTTCACCAACAAGCCAACGATTAGTAGCGGGCTGCGCGGCGTTCCACGCGGCGCCGGTGACGACGCATCACGCCCAACCCGAACCACACCAGCGCCCCGAAGAGCGCCGTCATGATGGTGTACCACCACAGCGGCCAAGTGAAGGTCCAGAACAGGAACTGGAATCTGACCCTGTCGGTGTTCTGGATGATGAAGATCAGCAGCACCCCGACGCCAGTCAGCGAAGCGATCGCCCCGCCACTCAGTTTGCGCCCGTCCGGCTGTTGCCCGGCCGGCTGTGGCCCACCCGGTTGAACTGTCATCACGTCCTCCTCTTGCCGGTTGCGGTTGCTGGCGTCAGCGCACGTCGACGTAGGAGACCTCGATGGCGTTGTTGCCGTAGCCGAGACGGTTCCAGGGTGGAACCTCGGGTTGCACGTTGCCGGCTGCGTCGGTCGCGCGGGCGCGGAGGCTGTGGCGGCCGCGCTCGGTCGCCCCCCATGCGAATGACCAGTCCTGCCATTGGTACGGACCCTTTGGGGGTTCGACTTGCGCCGGGTGCCAGTCGCCTTCGCCGGTGAGGCTGACGTCGACGGTTGTGATCGGTCCGGTGCCCGACCAGGCCTTTCCGCGCACGGTGTAGGTGCCAGCGGGGATGGTGGCGCCGCGAGCGGGATCGGTGATCCGTGCGCGCACGCGCATGAGGGTGACGCGCTCAGGCGGACGATCGGCCCACTGGTACATGTAGTGGCCGGTCTCGAACTCGCCGACGTACGGCTCGGTCAGGACGTCGATGTGCTTCAGCCATTTCACCGAGGCGACGCCGTACCAGTGGGGCACGATGAGCCGGAAGGGCGCGCCGTGGTCGGGGTTGAGCGGCTCGCCGTTCATCTCGTACGCGATCAGGATCTCGGCTTCCGAGTCGGTGGCGTGGGCGAGGGTCAGGGACCGCACGAAGGTCAAGTCGGACGCGTCAATGTTCTTAAGGACCGGGTGGAGCAGGTAGGAGCCGTGGTCGGCGCCGGTGAAGCGGACCTCCACGCCCTCTGCGGCCGGTTTGGCCTGCTCTAGCACCTGGTGCAGCAGGGCACCGGTCCAGCGAGCGGTGGAGACGGCGTAGTCACCCCATGGTTCGCCGGCCGGCAGCGGTCGCATCGCCAGGCGCCCGTTCCCGGCGCATTCCATCGTGACGACCCGCTCCACCGGGGGCATGGCGCGCAGGTCGTCGAGCGTCAGGGTCCTTGGGTGCTCGACCGCGCCGCCGACCTCAACGGTTCCGTCGTGGGCCGGTACCGGGAAGTTGCTGCGGACGTAATGGAGGTCCGTCGGGGTGATGTCGCCTTTCAGGGCCTCCGGCGGGGCTTCGGCGTTGAAGGGATCGCCGTGGATCATCGTGAGCGCCGCCCGCGCCTGCTTCAGGTCGTCTGCCAAGGTCATGTTGCCAGCCTCCTCGTGGATGGCCGCGGCCGCGCGGGTCGCGCCTCAGTAGTCGGGATCCTGAAAGGTGGGCTCCCGGTCGTCGTTGAAGGCGCCGATGCCCTCGACACGGTCGGGGTGCACGGCGGAGCGCCAGTGGGCCTCCATCATGATCGCGATGGCCTGCTCGATCGGCTGCCCCTGACCCATCCGGACGGCCTGCTTGACCGCCTGCACAGCTGTGGGGGAGTTGCTGGCAATCTTGCCCGCGATCCGGTGCGCCACCTCCAGCAGCTCGCCCTGGGGGCAGAGCTCGTTGACCATGCCCAGCCGGTAGGCCTCCTGGGCGGTGATCGGGTCGCCGGTCATCAGCATCTGCAGGGCCTTGCCCGGCGGGAGCAGGCGGGGCAGCAGGGCCGGCGAGCCGCCCCCGGCGGCCAGGCCGATCATCGCCTCGGGCTGGCCGAAGGTGGCGTTGTTGGACGCGATGATGAAGTCGGTGCTCTGGGCGATCTCGCAGCCGCCACCGTAGGCGATGCCGTTGACGGCGGCGAAGATCGGCTTGCGCAGCTGGCGCAGGGTGTAGAGCGTGCGGTCGAAGTCCTGGCGCTGCCCCAGCCATTGCTCCTTGGTCATGTCCTTGCGCTGGCGCAGGTCGCTGCCGACCGAGAATGCTCGCTCGCCGGCGCCGGTGATGATGGCCACGCGCACGGTGGGACGAACCGCGATCGTCTCCAGGACCTCGGTCAGCCGCGCCCCCATCTCCGTGGTGATCGCGTTGTCGGCGTGCGGCCGGTTCAGGGTGATGAGCGCCACGCGCCCGTCCGAGCCGTACTCGACCATCACGGGTGAGTCCGGCTCTGCTGCTCCGGAGGGTGGCGGGCCGAAGTCGAGTGCCTTCCAGCGGTCGGTGCGTGTCGGGCTCGTTGCCACGTCGCCGTCCTTTCCTGGGATTTCGATGCCCGCTCAGGTCTCCAGCTCCGCCAGCCAGCGCAGCGCTCGCAGCCCCGGCGCGAAGCAGTACTCGCCGCCGCGGGTGACGACGAACGGCGGTAGGCCCTGCAGGCGGCGCCGGATTGGCCGCTGCGGGATGGTGAACGTGCCCGACCCGTCGTTCGGCCCGGCGAGCGGGTCCTTCTCGGCGGGTGCGCCGATGAAGATGCCGTCGTTGATCCACTGGGTCTTGACGAACTCGAACTGGCGCTTGAGGTGCGCACCAACGAACACGAAGATGATTCCTCGGTCGATGCCGTCGTCCTCCAGGACGCCTTCAGGCAACATGGGGCCGTAGCTCGTGCCGCGCCGGATCATCCGGTGCAGGCGGACGTTGACGCTGCCCTCGTGGTCGAGCGCGTCGCGCGGGTTCGCCCGTCGCGCGTGCGCGCCGGCCGGGCACTTGAACCCGCGCAGATCGTCGTGGTAGTCGAAGTCGTTGTTGCGCGCGGGGTCCGCCCCGAGCTGGGGATCGTCGTGGTCCGGGGAGAGCGCCAGGGGCGCGCCACTCTGCCAGCGTCCGACCATCTTGGCGCCCAGCAGCGCCTCCTCCTCGCGGCTCGCGGCTTTGGCGCGCAGATATTGGCGGTAGGCCGCGACGCGGGTGTGCAGCTTCCGAAACACGATGTAGGTGCCGTTGCGGCCAAGCAGCTCAGGGGTCGGCATTGGCGGCAGACTGCCCGTCTCGTCGGGATAGCCGAGGATGAACTCGCCGGCCTTGATCGGTCGCTCCCTGGGGTTGGAGCCTGGGATCCCGCTGCCCTCCACCGCCGGCTGGCCGATCCCGTCCTTGAAGCCGAAGGAGGTGCGCCCGGTGGGGAGCTGGTAGCAGTCCTGGCGCCAGATCACCTCTACCCCAGGCAGCTCCTGGTGGGCGCGGCGTGCCCGCTCGACCACGGCCGCCAGCCGCGCGGCGTCGGGCGACAGCGCCGCCAGTGCCACGTGGACGTCGGGGGTTCCGAGCGGCTTTTCCCAATTGGCTGGGCTGCTGTCGCCGAGGTCGCCCAGCTCGGCCGCGCGGGCCGCCATGCCTTGGCGGAACTCCGGCGCGAAGCTGTCCAGCGACTCTTGGGACACGCCCAGCGCCTGCAGGCCCTGGTAGGTGAAGGCAACGGTGACCCAGGCGCCGCGGGCCGGGTCGGAGGCGGGCTGGCCGGCGCTGACCACCGGGTGCAGCCGCCGCACCAGCTCCCGCCCGGCCGCGCGGTCGTCGATGCGCAGCAGCAGGTAGTGGCCGACGTAGGGGGACGGTCGTGGGTGCAGCACCCCACTTTGGAGGTCGTCGAACTCGAGGCTGACGGTCTCCGGCGTGCTCACAGTGTCCATGGACGTCCCATTCCTAGAGGTGTTCTGGGGGCTGGGGAGGATCCGGGTTCGGCACTGCCAGGTAGGGGAACGTGCAGGAAGCGGACTTCGTCGCCTGGTCGACGCCGTCGCGGATCCTGGGCCCGTTCCCGGCGTTGACCAGCAGCGTGAACAGGGTGTCGATGACGTCGTCGTTGAGGGCTCGGCCCCCGCAGGTCTGGTGCACGCGAGCCCCTCGGGTGGCCAGCTCGATCTCCAGGAAGGAACCCTGCTCGGCGTACGGCTTGGTGAGGTCCACGACGAGGAAGTCGGCCAGCAGCAGTTCGGTCAGCGGGTGCGCGCCGGTTTGGTCCGTGGGCCAGTCCTGGTTGCCGTCCAAGCGGTCCCAGAAGGCGAGGTTGGCGTTCAGCCGCGCCCGGTAGGCGCCCTGGTAGGCCGGCGCGAGCTGGAAGGCGTCCTCCATGTTGTACAGGTCACGGATCTCCAGGTCACGGTTGACGGTGTCGAACTGCTTGGGCGCCAGCATGAGGTTCTTCACCTCGGGCCGCCCGACGCGTTCCAGGCGGACAGCGAGCGTGCCTCGGGTCAGGGTCTCGGCGACCACCCCGACCAGCTCCGCGCCGCCGAGCAGCCTGGCGCAGTCGACCTCGACGACGAGGCTGAGCACGTTCTTGCCGTCCAGGAAGATCGCACCCGGATCGGTGAACGCCAGCTTGCCCGTGGCGATCGTCCTCAGCGCCGCGGGTGCGTCCATGATGAACGGATCCCAGCGCGGCCCGGCGAAGACGCGAACGCCGTGCGCCGAGCCGCCGCGCTCGTCGTTCACGCTGAACGAGACCGTCTCGCCCGCCAATGTGGTGCAGGCGCCGTCCTGGTCAGGCGCGCTGTCGCCGCTTCCGTTCACCGGCGGGGAGAACACGCAGTCAAATGTGAACTCCTCCGCGCCGACCACGAACAGCGCAGGATCATCCCGGGCGGCCGCGGCGACCGGGCGCAACCGAAAGCGGTAGATCAGCCCGTCGGAGAACCGCGCGGACGGCTGGGCGAACGGCAGGGTGTTCATCACCAGCACGAGGTGGCCGGGACGCTGCGGGCTCGGAAACGCGTAGGCGTCGGTGATGTCCACGATCGGCTCGGCCAAGGCCCGCGGCCCTGAGATGTGGTCCGACACCGCCGCTCCTCTATGGCTCCTGGTGATTGGCTCCCGAGGGCTAGGTGGAGTCGGCGGCCTCGTCCAACAGCGGCTTCAGGGCCGGGTGCTGCAGCGCCGTGGCGGCCTCTGGGTCGTCGAGCACCTGCTGGAACGCCTTGTTCACCCGCAAGGCCTTGCGGATCTCTTTGACCGTGCCGGGGTAGTTCCGTGCGTAACCGCCCGCGGTCACCTGCGCGCCCAGGATGAACGCCTTCACCGCCGCGAGGTCTGGCAGGCCTTCGTAGCCTTCGACGTGCTGGAAGATGGTGTCGAATAGCTGGAGCGTCGGCCCTGACGTGGCGAAATCGTCCATGTAGGGGTCCCACGGGCCGTCGAAGCTAGTCGC